>DAOQGS010000396.1:0-3888 GCA_035338675.1 Cellvibrionaceae bacterium | reverse complement strand
GAGTCTTAATTGGGTTTTCTGGGTGTCGATGGGAAAGCAGCTCTTGGCTTTTGTGCCTCATAGTGAGGCATATGCGTTGGTGCTGGGTTTGGTAGATAAGCTCCTGTGAATCGCCCACCACCCCGCCCCTTCGGGGCACCCCTCCAGACGAGGGGAATTTGGGGCAAAGTTTGAACTGAAAAATAGTCGCCGACTTTTCCCCGCAGGCCCAAGCGGGGCCTATGAGGGGCGCCCGCAGAACTCTTAACAATTTTTTCTGGGCGGCAGGTGCTGCTGGGTACTTAGCGCTGCACCAATAAAAGATGATTGATTAAAGCCCGCAGGCGGGCGGGTTTGAAGGGTTTGCTGATGGCGAAGTAGCCGCTGGCAGTGATGGCTTGCCAAATGTCCGGGTCGTCGGCGCCGGTGACGATAAATGCCGGGGTGGCTTCGCCCAGTGTGCGGCGCAGCGCTTCAATGGCTTGGGTGCCGGTGTGGGCGGGGCCGAGTTCGTAGTCGGAGATAATTAAATCCGGCTTTTTACCGCCCGTGCGGTAAAAAGCTGTGGCCGCCTGTTCGCTGGCGAAGTCGTTGACGGCAAAACCCCACTCCTCTAAGTGCTGTTTAATGCCCCAGCGCACATCGTCGTGATCGTCCAGCAGCAAAATGCGCAGCTCTTTGCGCTCGCGCATGTCCGCCATTTTTAACTGGGCGGGCGGTAATACCACAGAGGCGGGAATGAGTGCGGGGGTGCGGGGCGCCGGGCGGGGGTTGAGTTTGGCTGGGCGGCGATTGCTGGTGACCAAAGGCACTAAGAGGCGAAATACCGTGCCGCGGTTGGGCACCGAGCGCACGGATAACTTATAGCCGAGGCTATCCACAAACTGTTTCACAATGGCCAGTCCCATCCCAAAGCCGCCGCGCAGATCGCGGTCCTCTTCGCTCACCTGCACATATTTATGAAAAATTTGCTCCTGCTGATTAAGCGGAATGCCGCGCCCGGTATCCCACACCTCAATAGCTAAACTATTGCCCCGTTTGCGGCAGCCCAGTAATACGCCGCCTTTATCCGTGTAGCGAATGGCGTTGCTCAATAAATTGCGGATGATGCGTTCAAGCAAAATGGCGTGGGCGAGGATTTTATTATCCGGCGTAAAAAAATGCAGGCGCAGGCCTTTTTCCTGGGCCAGGGCTTCAAACTCTAAATAAAGTTTATTCAGTAACGGTTTAATGGCTACCGATTGGGTGGCGGCCACCTGTTGGTCAAATTCGTAGCGGGCTACATCCAGCACTTCTTTAAATAAACCGCTTAGGTTTTGCGTAGCCTGGCGCAATTTATCCACAATAATTAATTGTTCGGGGTCGTGAATTTTGCGGCCGAGGGTTTGCACAAAAATCGCCATGGCTTGTAAGGGTTGGCGCAAATCGTGGGCGGCGCCGCCGAATAAATCTTTAATTTGTTGATTGCGAATTTGCAGCGATGCCGCTGCGGCTTCCGCCTCGGCGCTTTTTTCCACCGACACACGGTAGAGGTGTTCTAGATCCCGGTTATTGGTTTCAATAATGCGCAGCATTTCGTTAAAGGATTCCCCTAGGCTGCCCACTTCATCGCGGCCGAGCACCTGCGCGCGCAGGCTTAAATTATTGCTGCTGCGCACCAGGTCCATCACATCGGCCAAATCCAAAATAGGTTTTACCACGCTGCTTTTTAAGCGCAGGGTCATCAGGTAGGTAATAAACGGCGCAAACACCATCACCAGGGCGCAGGTCAATAACCAATTGTGTTTGCGCTCGGCGATGCTGGATAAATCGGCAGTTATCAGCACAATGCCCAGCTGTTGGTTTTTGCGGGCGATGGGTTCAGCTACTTCTATGCGGTCTTTTAATTGCGCAAGCGAAGGGCTAAATGCGCCGTTAAAACTTGCTGCGCAGGGTTCAAACGGGCTATTGGGGCGGCGGTAGCTGGCAAATAATTGCTGGTTTTGATCAAAAATACAGGCGTGCTGAATGGAGCTGCGCAGCTCTAAGGTTTTTAAATTTTCCGCCGCATTAATACCGTCGCCAAAGGCCACTGCCGCTGCGCTGCGGGCGGCGGTAATGCGCGCGAGGACGCGGATTTCCTCGCCTAAATCGCGCTTTAAATTGCCTATATCAAAAGCAAAAAAATACAGCAGGGTTAGCAGGGTAACCGCCGTCATGCCCACCGCCACAATGGTGGAGATTTTGCGCTGCAGGGGTAAATCGCGGTAATAACGCATGTGGTTTAACGCCCCCCACACGCACAATGGCTTGACAACACCGGCCGCTGCAAGGCTAATTCCCCTTGCCGTTATTCACTGGGGCGGCGTTGGCATTATCGCCCATGGCGGTATTGCGTTTGATAACCCGCGCCAGGGCCAATAAATCCGAATCTAAAAATAGGCCGTTGGCCAGGGCGTTTTCTATATTGACCTCAAACTGCATTTTATCCTGCGCGCGCAGAATATTAATAATGCCGCCTTTATCGGCAAAACCCTGGCGATCGCCGATGCTTAATACATAAATATAGTGAATTTGTTGCCAGAAGGTGGGCAGTTTTACCCGCTCATCCTGCCCCACATATAAAATATGGCAGCCCGCGCGAATTTCCGCGATTTCATTGGCCCGCTGTATTTTAAGCGGCCTGCTGCCGATGAGCGTGTCGGCAAAGGCAAATAAATAGGGCGCAAAATCCACCTCGCCGAATAAACAGACTTTAATAGCCGCCTCGGGGTTGGCAAAGGCATCTTTGGGCCACTCGACAAAATTGGCGAAGTTATAAATAAATTGCGCCCGCACCTGCAGTTCAGCTTCGCGTTTATCATTATTTGCCTGCGCGCTGACGCAGGCCGTGTGCAACAACACAGCTAACACTAGCTTGAAAAAAATACGCCCATACTGCGGCATTAATCTGGCTCCCGTTTGGAGGGTAATTCGCCACCGACTAACCAGTGGCTTAAAAATGCTTTTAGGGCGGAATTCACCTTGCAGCGGTGGCGGGTTTTCGGGTCGAACTCGTCGCAATCCCCAAACACCTTGCCAAATTGTTCATCCACCGTCAGGCCACCTTTATTCACTTGCTCTATGGCTTTAGTGGCCTGGCTTAAATCCTCGGTTTGCTCCAGGGCACCGGCATAATCCGTATCCCCATCGGCCACTATGGCGAGCCAGCGATTGGCGCCTATGCTCTGCTGTTTACTGGCCGCTAGGGGCGCGCCATTGAGGGTGACGCGGCCTGTGGTGGGGTCGTTGTTATTAGTGTAGGCGCTAACCTCGGCAGCGGGCAGCGCGCCCAGGGCCTGCTCTTGCACATAGGTGCGGTGGGCCCCCTTGGCGGTGTTTTGCGGGCGGGTATCCATCAAGATATCGCCGCCGACGGCGGTAAGGTGCGTCCCCGCCCCTAACCGAATGGAGCGATCCGCTGCGGAGTTATCCTCCAACACAAAGCGCAGGCTGAAACTGCCGGGGGGCTGGGGGCTGGCTGCACGGGCGGTGATGCTAAGAGCGCCCCGGCTGCTGATACTGCCTGCGGCCACCGCCACATCAATAGTGCCCGCAGTGCGGCTATCGTTGCTGGCATCCTGAGCCAATAGGTCGGCATTAATACTGAGGTCGCCGGAGGCGAGCCGCAGGGCCAGGTTGCCATCGCTTAAGGCAAGGCTTTTGCCGTCGTTATTTAAATCCCGCAGGCTGAGGCCTTGGCTATCGGTGAGGGTTAAATCCGCGCTGCCTACTAGGGCGATATCCGCCTCATCCACCGCTAGATTCCACAGATTTTGCCCGCTTGCAGCGCTGAGGCCTACCTGTAATTGCCCGGCGGTGAGGCTGAGTGTGCGGTCGTCATCGAATAGATCAAACGCCCCGATCGCCAACAGACCGTTGCTGGCAAGG
>DAOQGS010000395.1:0-3896 GCA_035338675.1 Cellvibrionaceae bacterium | reverse complement strand
GCCCCCGCTCACACCATCACCGCCACTGCATATAGATATGAGCCTGCTGGGCCCTGGGGCTATGCAGGATCAAGTGCAGATGCACACACAGTCAAAACACTCAACGTCATCACCACATAAACACATACATCAGCAACAGTCATAGGCCACCTCCGGCAGTAGTATCACGCAGCACGGTAAAGAGCACAGCAGGATTCGCTGCACAGATTAATTATATGCTGGAGGATGTAATTACGGGACTAAAAGCGCGCTTATTCTTTGATCATTTGTAAATCTGCAGGAGTGTTTTAGCATCAGCGAGCTATTAAAAAACCTGCGCTGAACACTTAAGATTAAATCGCTCTTTACATCAACGCTAAAACAACTGCCAATTGAATAAAAGCCGATTGATAGGCTGATAAGCACACAAATTGATAGGGTAATCTGCCTAAGTTACAGACTGCCGAGATATTATTTAACCACTTGGTTAATAAGCCGCTTAGGAATGAACAAATTGAAATGCGCCGCTGTAGCGCCCTCCCAGGCTTCATGCTTGCGAAAATGTAACCATTCAGCACGCCTTAATTACCTCTTTCGCGCGGCTGGAAAATTCTAGGGAACCTCTGAAAAATGTCGGCGGCGAAGCTCTGGCTAGGCGAATTTGCCAAAAAAAGCGGAGTTTACACGCAGTAAATGAGCATTTTTTTGGCAAATTCAACGACGCCAGAGCGAGTAAGGTAATTTTTCAGAGGTTCCCTAGAGGATTTAGCCATGGGGCAAAATCGACTCACGGCAATGCAGTATTAGGGGGTCGCAGCACTAAAACACGCACTTGATGATTCCCATTCAGTGCTGGAATTCCCTTTAGCCTCTTAAAAAGATGCTGATAAAAGATGCCGAAATAGTTAGGCGAAAAATAAAATAACTCCAGCCTTAAATCAGATACCACCAATATCAACGCGACATTATGTATACAGGTGCAAAACCACCACCTGGGGTTCTAAAATTAGTGGTTTGGCCCTGATAAAGACGCGCGGCGAGCAACTGAATCGCACCATCATACACGTACGCGCGTATATCCATTTTAAGTGTGGTTTCATTGCCATCCACCAAAATACCGCGTTCACTGGGCGGTATTACTTGCTGCGCAATGTAGTGGCCATGCACAATTTCCTGCCAAATACGCAGGCTTAGTTTATCGCCGCGATAGGCCGCTCGGCCGCCGAAACCCGCCCAGGGTTTAAAAAATAGCTGCTTGCGCGCTGCCCATAATTCATCAGCATCTTCAGGCTTCACCAGCCGCGTAGCCGGTATGGCTTCTTTTAACACCGCAATATCGCCCTCACTCACCCCCAAGGCCCTTAGCCTGCACTCATCACTGAGTACACATAAATTGCGTTTATCCGCATAGCGGGCATGGAGGTTGGGATTGGGGGTAATTACCGCCAGATCCGCTTCAAACGCCTGCCGCAAGGCCAAATGAGTATGCTCCTTGAGCGCAAAATCCGTCAGGCGATTGTAGACCAGGTCAATCTCATGGAGCTGCCCGGTCTGCAAGACACAGAGGGCATTACCCTGAATACATAACTCGCTGGGGTCGGCAATTAGGGCTGTTATGCCGTGCCGGGCAAATAAATGCTGCGCCATTTTAAATTCGGGATATAAATACTGTTGCTCCGGTTGCACATCAATAATGGCCATAGTTTTAAGCGGTTTATCGCCCCGCATCAACTGCCATTCATTTTGAAACATGGCATAAAACTGCTGATGCAAACTCTCTTTGGTGAGCGCCTCAACATGCGTGGAGCGACAGCATGCGCTCTGGGCATCAACCAAGAGCGCATTTAAAAACGCTCCGCCTGCATTGGTATTAATTTCAATTAATTTGGGCCCAGCGGCGCCCAGGTGAAAATCGTAGCCCATAAAAACACCCAACGGCTGGGCGGTAAAGCAGCTATTATCCGCAGGCAGGTGTAACACCTGTTGGGTAAATTCAGGCCGCTTAACCACCCGGCCAATAGCCGCAATCACGCGCTGTATTTGCTGAAAATGATCAGGCGATAAAAAAACGCTGGTTTGCGCAAATAAGTGCGGGTGAGTCAGCAATAAATCCTGGCTGAGCTGATCAGACAGTAGCTGCGCGCGCAACTGCTGTTGATTTAAAGTGACGCAGAAACAGTCTCGATTCAAGGCTTCTGCAGAGCTCGGCGGTTGCTTGGAATGTGAGGAAGGCACAAGTTGTCTCGGCAATAGATGTTGTGGGTAGCGATGCTTGCTCAATTAACAATTTGGTTTACCAGCATTCAATTTTTATCATCCTGCACAAACCAGGATTCTTTATAGGTTTTTACCAAATCCGGCATAAATACCGTAAATGCGGTGGCAATGGTGCCGTTGATAAACCCTTCTGGAAAGGTCATCAATAAAAACAACCAAAAATGATCTTTAATGATGACCCAATGGGCCGCACTGCCCGCCCAGTAACACATGGCCAGGGCGGCCAAATCAACCCATAAACAGCCGAGCATGGCGCCAAAAAAACCTACCCCCAAAAAATAGGTAAAAGGGTTTTTAAACTGCCACCGATTAACCGCCGCAATTACACACCAGGTCCAACTGGCGGGCACTAATACATTGAGGCAAAAATCCAGCGCCACAGTACTTAAATGCAGTTGTGAATAGGCCATATCCCAACCCACCAGGGCGGAGCGCAAAGCGGTTTGAAATAATAACAAGAGGAGTAATGCGCTAAGCCCAGCCAGTTGCGCTAGGCTCCAACCCAACACCATGGTGGTGACCGTCATTAAAATAGGGTGAAAAATAATAGTGTTTTTTACCGTGACACCAAACAACCACACCAGGCTTAAACCCAATGTGCTGGCCATAAATAAGTGTTGCCGAGCCTGGGAGGCGAGCAATAATCGCCAAGGTGCGTATACCACCGCAATACACAGTGCGGGCAGGCAAAGCGCTAAGCTTAACCATAATAATGTGCTATTGGGCGGCAACAGAAAATTCATAAGCATTTGCTCTCGTCGGACCAACAGGCTGAAGGACTGCTATAAATGCTAATTAAGGGAGAAATACTCTGCGTAACAACGCATCCAGCAAAAAACCACAGCGCCAAAAGCGCGCCCTGTTGCAACAGGCTTTAAATACACCCCATCGCCGCGTACCTATTTAAATAAGTGTTAATCTCGGCTGCGAATAAAAAAGCCAATTAATTTCACAATGGTGACCATAATTAGCATTAACACCATAGCAAATAATAAAGGCGTACCGGCGCGCCAAAATGCGGCTGGGCCTTCAAATATGCCTTCGGTAATGGCAACCACCCAAGCGGGCGCAAGGTAAATGGAGTCTGGGTCGGCGTGCCAGGGCACAATAAGGGCGACGGCGGGAATAAAGCGCAATAATTGGCGCAGTTCGTTAAATGCAATGGGGCGGGTTAAAAACCACCAGGCCAATAAAAATACCGCCACACCGGCGCCGTAATACATCCATCCCATTACATATTCGTCGTGACTGTACATGCTAAGCCTTAATAATGCGGTGGGCGCTGATCGATAATGGGGTTTTGGTTATCCAGCGCGCTTAATAAATCGTTGAGTTTTTGGTTGAGCAATAAAATATGGCCCTGGGCTTTTTTTAATTCTTCCGCCTGCCAGGCCATTTGCTGGCTCATCTGCGCTAGGGCATCTTCTTGAAACGCTAACCGCATTTGCACATCAATCCAGGCTTCTTCGCTGATCATATCGCTGGTTACAACCCGTAGAGTTTGCTGTTGTGTTGGTGAATACGGCGCATTTCTTCATCGGCCTGGGGCGGCATCTGCAGATAAAAACCCTGCTCGGCAATGGCCTCCATAACCTTTTGGGCACTGGCGAGGGCGAGTGTACGCTCAGGGGTTAGCACCA
>DAOQGS010000394.1:0-3905 GCA_035338675.1 Cellvibrionaceae bacterium | reverse complement strand
CGTTAAAATCTTTCTTTTTTAACAGCGGCAACATGCGCTCAAACGCATCGCGGTTGACGGACTTGGATTTATGCAGATAAATCCAGCGCTCGATCACCATGGCCCAGCCTGCAATCATGGCCAAGGCGATGGGGTACATATGGCTGCCACCGTCTTGAAAGAACTTAATTACACCATCTAAAAAACCCATAAAAACTCCAAACTCCGAACATTACATTAATTGTTAGTACATGCTGCAATTAGCGCAGCAGATTCAAAAATTCTAGCGCTCCGCCTTTTCAGACTGATCACCATTTAGCAAGTAGCGAACTTCACGCTGATGTTCGCTGCGTTCAATTTGGGGAAATAAATCATTCAGCGGTGGTTTGTTCACCTCCTGAATAATTTTATTATCCCCGGCCTCCTGCCAAGGCACTATGTGCATTACAGTCGGCTGCTCTTGGTTGCCGTGAATACTGATACTCAAATCATCCCCTGACGCAGAAGGTGCCGGCGGCGGAGATTTTTCCGCCGCCTGGGCAAAAGAGGTTAACAGCAATAGGGCGAGGTATTTTTTCATGGCGCTCCCTCAAGTTTAGCTTCCGGCGCGGGGGCTGGTTTTTTGTTTAAGCGACGATTTAATTCTATTATCCAGCCTTTTATTTCCTTATTAGGTTCAGCACTTAACTGGTCACACAGGGTAAAGTGCTGTAGGGCTTTTTCCGGTTGCACCAGATAAAGATCGTATAACACACCTAAATCTCGGTGGGCCTGAACATTGTGGGGCCACACCGCAAGGGCTTTTAAGTATTGAGCTTCGGCCTCGGTAAACTTGCCCTGCTCCCGCAGCATGATGGCGTACTGGGTATAGGCATCTGGGTTGTATTTATTAATGCCTTGGGCCTGTTCAAAAGCGGTTTGCGCCTGGGCGTAATTTTTTTGTTTCCAATACAGCAGCGCCAAATTCACCGCAGGGCCTGATAATTTAGGATAATCCTGGCGCATTTTGGTGAGAGCTGTAATGGCATCAGCACTGCGGCCATTTTTAATTAAGCCCTGAATGCGGGTAAATTCTGTTTTGGCCGCGGCGGGGGCATCGCCTGCATGCTGCAGATAAGGGTTGGGTATTACCTGGGCTATTTTGCCGCTCGGATCAGGAGTTATTGCTTCCGGCTTAGCTTCTTTACTGGGGGTTTCGGCGCAACCTGCTAACAACAAAAGGGCGCATAGCAGGCTTAAAAAATGGTTAGCACGCTTATTCGAGGCCATTGCTTACCTCCAATATTTGCTCTTGCTTGCCAAAACGGGCGGGTAATAATTTGGCTAATTCCGTAAAACTTTTTTTCACCCATTCATCGTACACACCTTTTGAAGCGCGCTCGCTGTTGGCGATTAACATGGCCACCGCTTTTTCTTTAAAGGGTGTGGCCTGCTCTTCCAGCATAATTTCGTATTGCTCTGTAGCCAAACTGTCCAAACCTGCCGGGCGTTCAGACTTTAATAAGTCCCGGTGCAAGCCTGCGTAAATTTCACCAATATTATGGTTAGCCTTAGTGGTTAATTCCGGCACGCCTGAATCAATTACCTGTTTATAGGCGGCTAAAGCCTTATCCATAGCGGCGCGTTTAACTTTAATACTGTCTTTTAAGGGCGCGGTTAAGCGCACCGCATTAAAAGCGGCCATTTCATTATCCGCATATTGGCTGTTGGCGGAGGCCGCCAAAAAGCGCGAGCGGGGGGTGCGCTCGCTGCCTGCGGCAGCATCGGCATCCACCAGAGCTTTTTGCCAACCAGCGGCGGCTTTACTGTCGCCCATTTTTTGATTTAATTCCATTAATTGAAAGCGCGCTTCGGTAGCCACATCAAACGGGCGCGGATATTGGCGCACATAATCGCCGTAGCGGGTGATGGCATCCTGAGTTTTACCGGATTTACGGGCCAGTTCTGCCGATAAAAATAATGAACTGCGGCGCGCCTCGGGGTTGGCGTCATTTTTGGCCATTATGGCTAGGGCATCGGCAGCCTTATCCCACTGCTGTAATTCTTGATAAATTAGCGCCAGTTTGGGCGCCACCGTGGCGGCAAGCGCGTGTTGCGGATAGCGGCGATTAAAATCCACTAAAACTTGCTCTGCACTCGCCCACTGCTTCATGTCCATTAATAAATTCGCCGCGTCATACTGGGCTTTAATGGCGATATCAGTGCCCGGTGCCACAGTGCTAATCTGTAATAATTGCTCCACCGCCGCGGTTTGATTTTGGCTGGCCACTTTGGTCTCCGCCGCTTTAAACATACTGGCGGCAATGCGCTCACTCACCTGTTTATATTGCGGGTCCGATTGCGGCATTAATGCGAGGGCTTTGCGGTAGGCTTCTTCCGCCTCTTTGTATTGCAATAAATCAAATTGGGTATGGGCAATAACCAGCCAGGCCGTTTTTTGTTGCGCGCTGCTGGCCGCTGGCTGCCAATTCACTACCCGCTGGGCTAATTGCAGCGCCTGGGTTTTATCGCCGCGCTGGAATAAATCATCAGTGGCATTGGCAAGGCCTGCAACAGCGCGGTTATCTTTGGCGTAATTATCGGCAAATAAAATCGCACTTTGGGTTTTGTGCGCTTGCCATTGTTTTTGCGCCTCACCCGCAGTGCTTTTCACTAGTTGATCCAAAATAATTAACGCGCTGTAACCCGCTTCGCCACCTTTGCTTGCATCTTTATATTCATAGGCGACTTTTTCATAGGCTTTTACCGCATCAGCCATGGAACCTGCATCGGCGTAGGCTTCCGCCATTAAAAACGTCATATTTGGCGCTGCAGCGTCTTGAGGAAAGGCAGTAATAAATTGATTGTAATAAGCGGCGGCCTTTAAATATAAACTGGCGGCAGAGGCACTCGCGGCGACATTATTGGCGGCCACTGTTTGCGGCTCAGGGGTTTTGCGTTTAGTTGCAGGCAATTTACTGGCAGCCGTTTGCTGCTGGGCTTGAGCGTGGTAATAGCTGGATAATTCATCCAAAAATTGTTTTAAATGCACTTTAAGCGGTTCGCGCTGGCGCTCATTTTTGCTCGCCCAAAAGCTGCTATTCACGCCGTAATTATTCACATAGGCTTCTTTGGCGGGCAGAATTTCACTGGGGAAGCCGCCGACTTTATACACCTCGATCATGCGCACAAAATATTCGGGGCCAAGGTCATTATTGGGAAATTGGCCAATAAAATTCTGATAGGTATCAGCAGAATCCTTGTAGCGCTTTTTCTCTAAATAATAATCCGCCAGCTGCCCGTAAATTAATGCTTGGTAGGGGCGCTCACCGCGGGTTTTATAGGCTTGGGTAATGGACGCGGCGCCCTCTTGATAGGCAAAAGTATAAGCCAGCACCCGCAGTGTATCCTCAGCAAGATTTTTTTGGCCGCCGTCTAATTGCTCAACGCTTACGCCCGCTGGCAATAATAAATCCAGCAGGGTGGTAAATGAATCAATCGCCTCAGAGGCTTTATTTTGCTTAAACTGGGACCAGCCCTGCATGTACACGGCATTTAAATAAAACGGCGTGCTTTTACCGGCTTTTACCACCTGCTGATAAGAGCGCTCCGCCTTGCCGTATTGGCGCAAATTAAACGCCTGCTCGCCGCGGCGAAATTCGGCTTCCGCCGCGTAATTGGACTCCGGGTGAGCCGCCACTAATTGGGCCAAAATGGCTTCTGATTCAGCGGATTTGCCATCCAGCGCATAGGCTTTGGATAAGCGATACAACAAACGCTCATCGGTGGCGGCATCTTTTTGCGTTTGCGGCTGTTTTAATAATTCATCGTAGAGGGAAATAGCCTGGGCAAAATGCACACCGTCTGCCGCCTGCAATTGGCGGTTTTGGCTGCGCGCCATTTCAATATCCGCCAGGCGCACTTGGATTTTATGGCGCAGATCAGGG
>DAOQGS010000393.1:0-3907 GCA_035338675.1 Cellvibrionaceae bacterium | reverse complement strand
CCCTGGGCATTGCAGCCTAAATACAGCGCCATGCCGGCTGCTTCAAAAATATTACAGCGTTTATCGATACTTTGGTTGAGTAGGCTGTAAATACTGGTTTGATTGTCGTCGCATAATTGGCGATCGAGCAGGGGGCAATAGTCCCCAGCCGCAGCAATAATATGCAGTTCGTGGGTGGGCTGGCTATCGCGACGGCGCACACAAATAATACCTTCCGGCTCCACATTCAGCAGGGCGGCAATATGAATAATCACGCCCTGAGCAAAGGCTCGTAATCCCTCTTGGGTGAGCAATTCGGAGCTGGAGCGCAGAATTAAATCCAAGCCTTTTTTGCTCGCCTCAATGGTGCAGATTTGGCGGTAGCCGCGAATAGCAGAGGTTAGTGAGGTGTAAAGGCGTTTTTGGTTCAGCTCCGATTTTAATTTGTAATCGTTAATATCGTAGTCGCGGATAATTTGTAGCTCGGGCGCTTGATTGGGCTCGCCAGTGCGCAAAATAATGCGCGTTTGCGTGTTCGCCAATGGGCCGCGAATGGTTTTAATCAGGTCCAAACCGGCGTTGGGGGTTTCCATCACCACATCAAGTAAAATAACCGCAATATCCGTGTGCTCGCGCAGTAGCGCTTCGGCTTGTTTGGCCGAGTAGGCGTGTACATACTCCAGTGGACGGTTGAGAATAAGCGTGCCGCGCAGGGTAAATTCGGTGGCGTCGTGCACCTCTTTATCATCATCTACTATGAGAATTTTCCAGTAATTATTGCGCTCCTGTGGTGGTACTAATAAATCTGTGCTTTCATCTTCCTCAGCAAAAATAAATAATTCATCGTCATCGGGGGGCAGCTGGGTCATACATCAACCTGTGGGTAATTACTCTGCGTGTGTGGCGGGGGCGGTTTGCGGTAATAACAGGGTAAAACAGCAGCCTGCGCCGAGGCTGGATTGCACCTGAATAGAACCGCCTAATAAACCGGAGACAATGTTGTGCACTATATGCATGCCCAAGCCATTGCCGCCCTTGCCCAGTTTGGTAGTAAAAAAAGGATCAAAAATTTTGCCTAAATGTTCAGGGGCTATGCCCTTGCCGTTATCGCTGACGCGAATACACACCTGTGTATCTTCCATACTCCCGTGAATGGAGACTAAACCGCTGGCGTCTGCATCGAAGGCGTGAATCAAGGTATTATTTAAAAGATTGGTAATTACCTGGCCCAATGGGCCGGGGTAGGAATTTAATTCAATATCCTCAGGGCATTCGATGACCACCTTAATTGCTGTGCGCCTGAAGGTGGGTGTGAGGGTGAGATAGGTATCGTTTAAAAATTCCAATAATTTAAAGCTGCGCCTTTGTGCACTGGTTCTATCCATGGCCACCTGTTTAAAGCCGCTCACCAGTTCCGAGGCCTTATTTAAATTGCGGCTGATAATTTCATTGCCCTCCGTTACATCGGCCACAAATGCCTGCAGCGCGGATTTGGTCATGCCTTTTTGCAGGCTTTCGGCAAAATTTTGGCAAGTGTGGGTCAGGGCGCTGGCCACCGATAAACCATTGCCAATCGGAGTATTTAATTCATGGGCAACCCCCGCGACTAAGGCGCCTAAGGCGGCGAGTTTCTCCGATTGAATCAGGTGGCCCTGGGTGAGCTTTAATTGCTCCAGTGTGGTGGAGAGTTGTTGGTTGGACTGGCTTAATTCCTGGGTGCGCTCGTTAACATGCAGCTCCAAATTTTGGATATTGGATTCTAAGCTTTGGCGCATTTTCTCTAAGTCGATGGCCAGATCCCCCAGCTCATCTTTTTTAAGGCTGGGTACTTCAGAGCGTAAATTACCCTGGGCGATACCGTTGGCAAAGGTGCGCAGCAAACTTAGAGGGTGAATGATGCGGCGGTGTAAAAAGCCAATTAATACCGTTAGGCTGATAATTAATTGCATGCTGATAATGCTGATCAGCTGTTTGGTTTCTTGGCTGGCTTTTTGTCGCGCAGGCTCCAGGCTGTAGATTAAATCCAGGGTGCCTAAATTCTGTTGGTTGTAATGGATGGGCCTTACGATGTGAATTAAATCCGCACTGGAGGCGCCGGCAACTGATCCTGCATCATAGGAGATAAACAATTCCTGATCGCTGGTTTTAACTTGGATTTTGCTAACGGCGGGGTCTAATTTTACGCTGTCGATAATCGGTTGGCCGAGATTGGGCGCCACATTCCACAGTGGCAGTGCAAGCCCACTCTGCATTAAATCCGCGTAGCGGTCGGCGGCCTGGTGGGATTTATTGAGGATATTGGCATCGCGGTTTTCTAAAATCACCATGGCGGCCATCAGGGCACCGGGCAATACCACCGCCAGGCTTACCCAAATAATTAACTCCCGCTGTAGATGATTTTCACGCATCAGGCGCTGGAAAAAATTCTTTTTGCCCACGGGCTGTACCTGCTGGCAAGCCAGTTGTGTTTTGAACAGCCTCATAGCAGGCATAGGATGAATGATCCTATAGGCCTGTAGGTGTCTCCATAGTGAAAGCCATTTATTGGCTCTTTCCCGTTGTAAATCCAGTACCTCATTACAGCTCCCGGTTGCGGTAAATAGTTTGACTCAATTGCGGCAACGATTTGCGGCGTCAACCGCTGAACGCTGCCTTACAAATAGGGTTAGAAAAATCACTGTTAATTATAAATAGCTATAAATTACTCGGCGGCGGTTACCAGGTTTAACTATAGATGCAAATTACAGGATTGCGATTATAAGATTTATTACGTGGCGCTCATGGCTGTAATGGCCACCCATTGTTGCCTGTTTAAGGCGTGAGGACTGCGCGAACGCGATTAATTCTTTGGTAATTCATGAATATTTTGAAAGCGTATAAGTCCATCCCTCTAGCTTAAATCGCAGAGCTTTCTGCCTGCGACGGTTTCAAAATGTTCCCACTTTAAGACTTATATAAGCGGTTCCTATATAGCGAATACGAATGTTCATCGCATGGTTAGCTGGCGGGTAAATAAATATGCATAACTTGGTGTAGTGATGCATACGGCAATTTTTTGTCAGCTTAGGTCATATGTTCTTCAGTCGTTAGCTATAGTCTCTAAGAGAAATTAGCTTTTAAATATCTGTATGCCAAAAATTTGTCTAATTCGCTATGGTTTTTTGTGGGTGCTTATGGTTGCCAATGCTTTGGCGCTGGGAGCTGATGAGGTGATGCATGTGCGCCATTACGACCAGGGGTATACCCCCAGCATTAAAGCCTATCAAAAAGATTTGCTGCAGCTGATGCTAGAAAACACCGTGCCGGAATTTGGCGCCTATAGCTTGGATCTGTTTTCAGTGCCGTTAAGTACTAACCGCTCGAAGCTCACCCTGCAGCAGGGCGATAAGGTGAATGTATTGTTTGCCTCTGAGTGGCAGGGCTTGGGCGTAAGTGATGAGCAGGTTTTGTCCCTAGAGCTGCCTATTTATTATGGCTTGCACGGGTTGCGGCAATTAATTGTGCGCGCCTCTGACCAGGATGTATTCGCCAAGATCAATTCATTGCAACAATTTAAGAGCTTAAGTTGTGGGCAGGGCACCCGCTGGCTGGATGTGAATATCTACCGCTCGAACGGTATTGTGGTGAATGAAGGGCAGAGTTTTATTAATTTAATGCCCATGCTGCAAAAAAAACGCTTCGATTATTTGCCCTTGAGTGTGCTGGAGACGGATCGAGTTTTCTCCGAGCGGGCACCTGAGCTTAAGGATTTAATAGTGTTGGATGATTTAATGATTTTTTATCCGCTGCCTTCTTTTCTGTTTTTTCCTGCGTCTGAAGAGCATTTGCTTGAGCGTCTGCGCGCAGGCTTTGCGCAGCTTGAGCAGAACGGTGAGTTGTTGCCCTTGTTTGAACGCCATTTTAACTCTGTGCCGCGCATTTTATCCGG
>DAOQGS010000392.1:0-3908 GCA_035338675.1 Cellvibrionaceae bacterium | reverse complement strand
CCGGCATTGTGGCCTCGGTGGCCAGTTTATTTTCCCTGCAGGGCTTTAATATTCGCGAATCCTCGCAATTTGAAGATGTGTACACCTCGCGTTTTTTTATGCGCACGGTGCTGGAATCCGTTGAGGGGCCAAAAAATATCGCCGCCCTGCGCGCCACCTTCAGCGCCATCGCCGACCGCTACGGCATGACCTGGGAATTACATGATGGCAGCTACCGGCCGAAATTATTAATTGCCGTTTCCCAATGGGGCCACTGCTTAAATCATTTATTAAATAGTGCCAAACAGGGCTCCCTGCCGGTGGATATAGTGGGTGTGGTTTCCAACCATAACGAGCTGCGGGATTTAACCCAGTGGTACGGCGTGCCCTATCATTATTTACCCGTAACCCCCGATACTAAAGCTGAGCAAGAGGCGCAGATCTTAAATTTAATGCATGCAAGTGGCGCAGATTTTTTAGCCCTCGCCCGTTATATGCAAATACTCTCCAATGATTTATGCGCGGCGCTGTCCGGCCGTGCCATTAATATTCACCACTCCTTTTTGCCCGGTTTTAAAGGCGCCAAACCCTACCATCAGGCGTTTGATCGCGGGGTTAAATTAATTGGCGCCACCGCCCATTATGTAACCGCCGATTTAGACGAAGGGCCGATTATTGAGCAGGAGGTAGAGCGGGTAACCCATGCACTTACTCCGGAGCAATTGGTGGAAATTGGGCGGGATATTGAGGCGGTAGTATTGGCCCGTGCGGTGCGTTGGCATGCCGAGCACCGGGTGATTTTAAATGGGCAGAAAACCGTAGTGTTTGCGCGCTAAAAAGAATTCTCGGTAAATTGAATGACGACAGCGCGCTAAATTTGCCCCAATCTTATTGGGTTAGGCGGCATCGTAGGGGCGCCCCTTGCGGGTGCCCCATTCATTGCAAATCCTGATTGATAGTCGAGGTAAATAAGGGGCAACCACAAGGGTTGCCCCTACGAATGGGTCTTAAATTAATAAACATGCTGCAAAGGAAGTGATAATTTACAGCGTTAAACAACCTAAAAATTGCCAAACCCAATTTTATGACCTCCGTGGATCAATCTCGGAAATTAGTAAATTGAAACGGCTGGCCTAAATCCGCTGTGCGCACCAGCGCCATGGTTTCCTGCAAATCATCGCGGCTTTTGCCGGTCACCCGCACCTGGTCGCCCTGAATAGCTGCCTGCACTTTAATTTTGCTGTCTTTAATCAGCTTGACGATTTTCTTCGCCACTTCCGTTTCCACGCCCTGTTTAAAGGTAATTTTCTGGCTGAAGGTTTTACCCGAATGCACCGCCTTGCCAATTTCCATGGCGCTGGTGTCCACATTGCGCTTAACCAGTTTGTTGCGCAGAATATCCACCATTTGTTGCAGCTGAAAATCCGCTTCGGCACTGAGGGTGGTTTCATCCTTGGTCCATTTAAAACTCGCTTCCACACCGCGAAAGTCAAACCGGGTATCCAGTTCACGGCTGGCAATATCCACGGCGTTGCGCACTTCTTCAGCATTAATTTCCGAGACAATATCAAACGAAGGCATGGTAAATTCCCCACAAGACAAAAAACGGCATTTTACATCAGCCCACCCCAACACCCAACCCAAGGCCCACGCCTATGAATGCCAAACTTGAAATGCGCACCTTTCTTTGGATGCTCCTCGCCATCTCCATGGGCTTCTTATGGATGATCCAACCGTTTTTTGCCCCCATCTTTTGGGCCTGTGCGCTGGCCATCATTTATTACCCCTGGCATATACGCCTGCTGGCACGCATGCCCCAAAGGCCCAATACCGCCGCCATGATCAGCCTGAGTATTTGTGTGCTGGTGATTATTCTGCCCGTGGTGTTTATTGTGGCGCAGGTAGTAAGCCAAGCGGCCGATGCCTACAGCCACATTGAAAAAGGTGCTTTTGACCCGGGCCAATATTTAGAGCGCGTTAATTCCTTATTCCCCCAGGCGCAACCGCTATTAAAAAAACTCGGCCTGGATATTAATAATTTGAAAAAAACCGCCATGGACGCCGCTATGGTGGGTGGTAGGTTTGCCGCTGAACACGCTTTAAATATAGGCCAGAACGCTGCAGGCCTATTATTGGATTTCTCCTTAATGCTGTATTTAAGCTTTTTTATGCTGCGCGATGGCAACCAATTATTGGAATTATTAGTGCGCGCACTGCCCTTAGGTGACGCCCGGGAGCGACAATTATTTGCGCTGTTTGGCGAGGTAACCCGTGCAACCGTAAAAGGCAATTTGGTAGTGGCATTAGTGCAGGGCGCCTTAGGCGGCTTGATTTTATTTATTTTGGGTATGCCGGGGGTTTTGTTGTTGGCGGTATTAATGGCATTTGCCTCACTGATTCCCGCTGTCGGCCCTGCTTTGGTGTGGGCGCCAATTGCCTTGTATTGGGTGGCCACTGGGCAGTATTGGCAAGCCGGGGTGTTGACCGGTTTTGGGGTATTGGTCATAGGTATGGTTGATAATGTATTGCGGCCAATACTGGTGGGGCGCGATACCAAAATGCCCGATTACATAGTGTTATTGTCCACGCTGGGAGGCATAGCCCTATTCGGTATTAATGGCGTAGTGGTGGGGCCATTGGTGGCGGCCTTATTTATGGCGTTTTGGGGCATTTTTATGGCGGAGATTCATGTCAGTGGGGATGCGTTAATTGCCCCTGCCAATACTTCTGTTACTGATGAAGAGCCGCACAATAATTAATAGGATTAAAATATGGATGCACAAATCGCCTTTTATGAGCATAAATTAAATTTTGAAATTGACAGTTGGGAATTGCAGTAGGGCCTGCTTGCCAGGGAAAATATAATTGTTATGGATGCTCGTTCTGCGAATACCTGCAGCATGGGTTAATTCATATTGCTAAGTGAATACAGAATCAATAGATGAATGTGACAAGGCTGCCAAGTATATAATTTATGCGCCGACGTCGCATGTAAAACATCTGTCCAGTCAACTTTAGCTTGAGTGTTGGAAATGGGCTGGTGGCGATATATTGGGGGGGGTGAAGTGGCGAGTTGATTGCAGTCTCCTTGTTGCTATCAACTCGTTTTTTTACAGGATGATATACTCGGGTGATTTGTAAACGGGGTTTAAGGCATCGCAACTACTCAATTCTGGCCAGTAAATAGTTACTGTCTTGTCTGTAGTTTTTGCGGTTAACAGAACGCTAAATCCCCTGTTGTTGGCGGCTTCTGTACCCCAAGCAATTTGGCACCAGTTGCTCGAGCAAGTTTTATCTGTCTGGAAATAAATCCCATTGTTCTTGTGATTTATAACTCTGGTTACCTTTTCTGTGCATTCAGCAGCAGACCATGCATCAACGGAAGAAAAAACAATCAAGAATAATGTGGCGGTTCTCATCGCGAGCTCCTTTTGTAGATATTGTTTGATTTTCTCGTCCAGAACTAGAGCCCGCCATCTAAGGCGGGCTTCTAGTTCTGAATTAGCGGTTAAATTGCTAACGTTGTAATTTCCACCGCCGCAATGCGTTTGCCTTCATCCGCCGCCGCTTGATAACTGGCAATTTCATTAAAGTTTAAGTAGCGGTAAATATCCGCCCCCATGCTATTTATTTTGCTGGCATAACTTAAATATTCTTCCGGCGTAGGCAGTTTGCCCATTACCGCGGCAATGGCCGCCAACTCAGCCGAGGCCAAATATACATCGGCGCCTTCACCCAAACGGTTGGGGAAGTTGCGAGTAGAGGTGGAGACTACGGTTGAATTAGTCGCTACCCGCGCCTGGTTACCCATACACAGCGAACAGCCGGGCATTTCGGTGCGGGCACCCTTAACGCCGTAAATGCTGTAATAACCCTCTTCCATTAATTGGTGTTGATCCATCTTGGTGGGTGGGGCAATCCACAGGCGG
>DAOQGS010000391.1:0-3919 GCA_035338675.1 Cellvibrionaceae bacterium | reverse complement strand
AGCTGTTATGTCTCCGCCCACCCCAACGCGGGCTTGCCTAATGAATTTGGCGAATACGATCAAAGCCCGGCAGAAATGGCATTAATCATCGAGGAATTTGCCCGCAGCGGTTTTGTGAATATCATCGGCGGCTGCTGCGGCACCACTCCTGCGCACATCGCGGCCATCGCCAAAACCGTCGCACCTATTCCAGCGCGCAAACGCCCAGAAATAGCCCCTGCCTGCCGTTTATCCGGCCTTGAGCCGTTTAATATTTTTGCCAATTCATTATTTGTGAATGTGGGCGAGCGCTGCAATGTCACCGGCTCCGCCAAATTTAAACGCCTCATTATTGAAGAGAATTACACCGAGGCCCTAAGCGTAGCATTAGAGCAGGTAGAAAATGGCGCCCAGGTAATTGACATCAATATGGATGAGGGCATGTTAGATGCCGAAAAAGCCATGGTGCGGTTTTTAAACCTAATCGCGGGTGAGCCGGATATAGCCCGCGTACCCATTATGGTGGATTCCTCCAAATGGCACGTAATTGAGGCCGGTTTAAAATGCATTCAGGGCAAACCCATAGTCAACTCAATTTCCCTTAAAGAAGGTGAAGCGGAGTTTTTAGAAAAGGCCGCCTTATGTGCCCAATACGGCGCCGCCATTGTGGTCATGGCCTTTGACGAAAACGGCCAGGCCGATACCAAAGCGCGCAAAATTGAGATTTGTAAGCGCAGTTATGATCTGCTCACACAAAAAATACATTTTCCGCCGGAAGATATTATTTTTGACCCCAATATTTTTGCTGTCGCCACCGGTATCGACGAACACAATAATTATGCCGTGGATTTTATTGAGGCCACCGCCTGGATTCGCAAAAATCTGCCCCACGCCGGTGTCTCCGGTGGCGTGAGCAACGTGTCGTTTTCCTTTCGCGGCAACAATCCCGTGCGCGAGGCCATTCACTCGGTATTTCTCTACCACGCAATAAAAGCGGGTATGAATATGGGGATCGTCAACGCAGGGCAATTGGCTATTTATGATGATTTGCCAGAGATCTTGCGCAACCGAGTAGAAGATGTTATTTCCAACCGCAACAGCCAAGCAACTGAAGCTCTGTTAGAAATTGCCGAACAATTTAAAGACGGCGGCGGCGACCACACGAAACAAAAAGAAGACCTAGCCTGGCGGCAATTACCTGTCGCCCAGCGGCTTGCCCACGCATTGGTTAAAGGCATTACCGCCCATATTGAAGAGGACACCGAAGCGGCCCGCCGAGAGGCCAAGCGCCCCCTTGATGTCATCGAAGGGCCGCTGATGAACGGCATGAATATAGTGGGTGATTTATTTGGCGAAGGAAAAATGTTTTTGCCCCAAGTGGTTAAATCTGCCCGGGTGATGAAACAAGCGGTGGCCTATCTGCAGCCATTTATCGAGCAGGAAAAAGACGAAAAATCCCGCCCCAATGGCAAAATTTTAATGGCCACAGTGAAAGGTGACGTGCACGATATTGGCAAAAATATTGTAGGCGTGGTACTGCAATGCAATAATTTTGAAGTAGTGGACTTAGGCGTTATGGTGCCCTGCGAAAAAATAGTGCAAACAGCCGTTGCTGAAAACTGCGATATCATTGGTTTATCTGGTTTGATTACACCATCCTTAGATGAAATGGTTACCATTGCCAAAGAAATGCAAGCACAGGGTATTAATAAACCCTTGATGATCGGTGGCGCCACCACTTCAAAAGCACACACGGCGGTGAAAATTGACCCGCAATTTTCCCTCAACCAAGTGGTATATGTTGCCGATGCGTCCCGCGCCGTAGGCGTTGCCAGCCAATTGTTATCAGACGAACTGCGCCCGGCCTTTGTGGCAAGCGTAAAAGACGATTATGAAAAAGTGCGCGCCCGCCGCGCCAATCGGCACAACGCGGTTAAATTAGTCCCCTATGAACAAGCCCTTGCGCGTTCATTTGCAGCCGACTGGAATACCTACACACCACCTAAACCGTCGTTTTTGGGCGTGAAGGCGCTCAATAATTATCCGCTGACAGAATTAATTGATTTTATCGACTGGACACCCTTTTTCTTAAGTTGGGAGCTGGCCGGTAAATTCCCCGATATTTTAACCGACTCGGTTGTGGGCGAAGCAGCTACCCATTTGTATCAAGATGCAAAAGACTGTTTGCAGAAAATTATCGCCAATAACTGGTTGCAGGCGAATGCGGTAATCGGCTTTTGGCCTGCCACTAGCGACGGCGATGATATTGAGCTCACCGATACCGAGGGTGCGCCAATCGCTCAATTACACCATATCCGCCAACAACAAGAAAAAAACTCAACAGACAATACGCTGTATAGCCTTGCAGATTTTATTGCGCCTAAATCCTCAGGCAAACACGATTACCTAGGCGGTTTTGTAGTAACAGCAGGCCTTGGGGTGGATGAAATTGCAAGGGAATTCGAGCGCAAAGGGGATGACTACACGGCCATCATGATTAAAGCCCTAGCAGATCGTCTGGCCGAAGCTTTTGCTGAACATTTACACCAGCGAGTGCGCAGAGAATTCTGGGGTTACGCACCGGCAGAGGCGCTGGGTAATGAGGCCTTAATCAAAGAGCAGTACCAAGGCATTCGCCCGGCACCCGGCTACCCGGCCTGCCCAGACCATACGGAAAAAGCAACCCTATTTAAATTGCTCAATGCAACGGAAAATACCGGCGTATCGCTCACTGAGCACTTTGCCATGTACCCAACTGCGGCCGTTTCCGGCTGGTATTTTGCGCATCCTCAGGCCAAGTATTTTGGCGTCGGCAAGCTGGGAGAAGACCAAATAATTTCCCTCGCCAAACGCAAAAAAATTCCTAAAGCGCAGATGGAAAAGTGGTTGCAATCGCACCTGGATTACTTGGATTAGGTCTTTCCCTAATAAGCCAAATCCTCATCGCACACACAAGGAGCAAAGGACGAAACTCTAAGAAACTCTGAGTAAGGTGCGATGATTAAGTCTTAATTCGCACCTATTACTCAGACATACCAGCACACCCCACCAATCCTGCCCTAGGCGAGCAAGAGGGGTTTGCCCGCGTAGTTTGCTCAATATCCCCAGATCCAGATTCAACAAGCGGCGCCTAAAAAGCTAGATTTGTGAATTGGCTAGAACAACCTCGGGTTATAGGAGTACTCGACGCTTGCGATTCGTGATTTGTGACTGACTACCCATTATATTTTTGACGTGATTTGCGCTTATTCAAAGCTCAATTTAGCCCAATCAATAGCAGCGAAATCGACCTGCCATTGGTCTTACTCTCTTGCCGCCCATCCAAGGCAGGGTGACTGTACGTGGGCAGATGCTCTATGGTAAAGCCATGGTTTAATCTAAATACAAAGTTCTATTGGGGCTAAATGCGGATGTAACGCGTCTCAAATGTGACACTCTCTATCAAGGCAACTCGAATGAGCGATACCTTAAGATCCAGATCCAGCGGCTTTACCCTTGTTGAATTGCTGGTGGCGATTAGCATCGCTGCTATCCTCCTCGCCGTAGCCATCCCCTCCTTCCAAAGCCTCATCAAACGCAACGCCGTCGAAAACCTCCAAACCCGCCTCGCCGCTGCTTTAACTGCCGCCCGCTCAGAAGCAGCCTCCCGCAACGTGGTCACCACCCTATGCAGCAGCGACACAGGTACAGGTTGCGTGGCAAATAAATGGTCATCCGGCTGGATTGTTTTTATTGATCTCAATGCCGACGGGATTAAAGATAATAACGAAGAGATACTGCAGACATTTCAAAATAAAAATGGCTACTTTATTAACTTTAAAAATGAAGCTAATAACGCCATCAATTCACTGAGTTTCACCAGCCAAGGTTTTGTCCGCAACGATACCCGCGCCTACGCAGCATTCTGCGACCCAGATAAAATCTCCAACTACACCCAGGG
>DAOQGS010000390.1:0-3945 GCA_035338675.1 Cellvibrionaceae bacterium | reverse complement strand
CTTGCTGGCGGCTGAGCCTGAAAGCACGGCACTGGCCCATCAATTGGCCCTGCAATACTCCCAGCACGGGTACACCAGTGAGGCCCTGGAGCTTTTATATTCACTGCTGAAAAAAAATCTGCAGGCAGAAGAGGGGGCGGTTAAACGCACCTATACCGATATTATCGCCACCCTGCCCAAGGGCGACCCCTTGGCGGTGAGTTACCAGCGCAAACTCTACGCGCTGTTGTATTAGTTCTTCTGAGTGCGGGCGACCCGGGACATGAGTTTTTGCGGACTGAGCATCAACCCAAATTGTCCGCTGCCAGCTTAAGGCCAGTCTGAGCCGAGGCCTTGCTTCACGACGTACATCTAGCCGGCCAAGATTTGACCCAATGTCCGCTTGCCAGGTGGGGCATTGCTGGCATAATGTCCGGCCTTTTTCGCACCCAGGATCGCCAGCGCGTTAAATCCATCAGAGCGCCGCAGGCTACAAGCATTGGCCAGCGCCTAAAACTGGCCCTATCCGTTTTATTTTTACAAGTTGAGAAGATCCATGCAGCCAAGTGTAAAACCCGCCAATCCCAATTTTTCCTCCGGCCCCTGCAGCAAGCGCCCTGGTTATTCGGTTAACCAATTGGTGATTGATACCCTAGGCCGCTCACACCGCTCAGCCCTGGGTAAAAAAGCCCTGGAAGCAGCCTGTGTGGAAACCGCTGAGCTGCTCGGCCTGCCCGCCGGTTACCGCGTAGGCGTTGTGCCCGGCTCCGACACAGGCGCGGTGGAGATGGCCCTGTGGTCTTTGCTCGGCGCCCGCCCGGTGGATGTGCTGGCCTGGGAATCCTTCGGTTCCGGCTGGGTGAGCGACATCATGCAGGAACTTAAAATCAAAGACGTGCGCAAGTTTGTCGCCGATTACGGCACATTGCCGGACTTATCCGCCGTTAACTTTCACCACGACGTGGTATTCACCTGGAATGGCACCACCTCCGGCGTTAAGGTTCCCAACGGCGACTGGATCGCCGCCGACCGCCAAGGCCTTACCATTTGTGATGCCACCTCAGCGGTATTTGCTATGGATATGCCTTGGGAGAAACTCGATGTGGTGACCTTCTCCTGGCAGAAAGTGCTCGGCGGGGAAGGGGCTCACGGTATGTTGATCCTAAGCCCACGCGCCGTTGAGCGCTTGGAGTCCTATACCCCACCTTGGCCCATGCCGAAACTATTTCGCATGACCAAGGGCGGCAAATTAGTTGAAGGGATTTTTAAAGGCGACACCATCAACACGCCCTCTATGCTGTGTGTGGCTGATTATCTTGACGCCCTCGGCTGGGTGCGCTCTATCGGCGGTCTCTCCGCCGCCATCGCCCGCTCCAACGCCAACCTTGCCGTGTTGGAAGACTTCGTGGCCAAAACACCTTGGATTCACTTTTTAGCCAAGAACCAAGCCGAACGCTCCAACACCAGCGTATGTTTGACCTTGGATGTCAGCGAAGCCCAGGTAAAAACCATCATTAAGTTATTGGAGCAGGAAAAGGTCGCCTTTGACGTGGGCGCCTACCGGGATGCACCTCCGGGCCTGCGCATTTGGTGCGGCGCTACGGTGGAAACAGCCGACTTAAAAGCGCTGCTGCCCTGGGTTGAGTGGGCCTACCAACAGGCTACCGCAGCTTAACAAAAGTTAGAGGCAGTGATGGCGCCGCTGTATTGCGGCGCTTTTTTGTCTGGGGTGGCGGATAAGAGTTTTAAGGACTTTGCCCCTTAAGGCTTGTGGTAAAACGCCAGGCAAAAAAAAGCCCCGATATCTCTGGGGCAAAAATCGAAGAAACAAGGTTTTACCAGCTAAAAATTCCAGACCAGCAATCTTTAGTAAGGTGACCGGGTTTAGCACATATAAAGCCGATTTATATTTTTATAACTAAATCAGCTTGTTATGTTTAATGGCTGGGGCCGCTTGTCAATTGTTTCGACATTTTGACAGCTGGCTTTCAGTGGACGGATTGAGACTCTCACGGGGCTACCCATGTTCAAAGTAAAAACCTATAACAAAATTTCTGAAAAAGGCCTCAGCCGCTTTGCGCCCGGCCCCTACCAATTGGGCGCCGACATTGCCGATGCAGACGCCTATATTCTGCGCAGCCACAAGCTGCACGGCGAGCCGGTGCCAGCCAGCCTGTTGGCGGTGGCCCGCGCCGGTGCCGGTGTGAACAATGTGCCGGTGGCCGATTACAGCAAGCAGGGCATAGTGGTATTTAACTCCCCCGGTGCCAATGCCAATGCCGTTAAAGAACTGGTACTGGCCGGAATGTTGTTGAGCTCGCGGGATATTCTTGGCGGTAAAGCCTATGCCGATAGCCTTACCCATATGACCGACGCGGCTGAGATGTCCAAATTGTTGGAGGCAGAGAAAGCCCGTTTTGCCGGTAACGAACTGATGGGCAAAACCCTCGGGGTTGTGGGCCTGGGCGCCATTGGTTCCATGGTGGCGGAAATGGCTCTGGCCTTGGGTATGGATGTCGTGGGCTACGACCCGGCCCTATCGGTGGAAGCTGCCTGGCGCCTGCCCAGCCAAGTGCGCCGCATGGAAAACCTCAACAGCCTGTTGGCCGCCTCGGACTATGTCACGCTACATGTGCCTGCTATTGAAGCCACCAAACACATGATCAGCGCCACCAGTATCAAAGCCATGAAGCCCACGGCAGCGCTGCTGAATTTCGCCCGCGAAGCCATTGTGGATTCCGCTGCCGTAAGTGCCGCGCTGGAAAGTGGTGGCCTGCGCCAATACATTTGCGACTTCCCCGAGCCTGGCATGCTCAACCGCAAAGATGTCATAGCGCTGCCCCACATAGGCGCCAGCACCGAAGAGGCCGAAGAGAACTGCGCCATCATGGCGGCCAACCAACTGCGGGACTTTTTAGAGAACGGCAATATCACCAATTCGGTTAACTTCCCGGCTATTGCCATGAGCCGCGTACCCGGCCGCTGCCGTCTCACCTTCAGCAACAACAATGTCTCTGGCGTGTTGGGCAATGTGCTGTCCATCTTCACCGAGCACAAGGTGAATGTGATCGACATGACCAACAAAAGCCGTGGCGAGCTGGCCTACAACATCCTGGATTTAGAACAGGTGCCCGGCAGTGATGTGTTGGCTGCCATTGCCAATGTGGCTGAGGTGATTCGGGTTAGGTTAATCCCGGCCTAAACCCATGGCGGGGCATAGCGCTCACCCCTGGCCATGCCCCCCTGCCTTCCATCTAATCCTTGCAATCCCCAGTAAAATCAGGATAATGCCGCCTCCCAGCAGCGCTTGCTGCTGCGGTTTGTTATGGTGGTCCTTATCGGTCCTCCCGCAATGACTTGCCGTAAACCCCGCCAGGCCCGGAAGGGAGCAACGGTAGCGGTTCAGTTGTGTGCCGGGATGTGGCTGGTAAGGGCCCCTCCAATTCTCCTCGTATTTCCCCCTTTTTCTCCCCGTCGCAAAGCCGCCAATTAGTCTGTGCGCATTGCGTTTTAGCGCGATCAGTTGCGTTATAATCCGCCCCCTTTTGAGCCTGTGAGACGACTGTGAGTTATCAGGTACTGGCCCGTAAGTGGCGGCCGAAAATATTTCGCGAAATGGTGGGGCAGGAGCATGTGCTGCGGGCGCTGATTAACGCCCTGGATCACAACCGCTTGCACCACGCCTATTTGTTTACCGGCACCCGCGGTGTGGGTAAGACCAGTATCGCCCGTATCCTGGCCAAGTGTTTGAACTGCGAGCGCGGGGTTACCTCTGAGCCCTGCGGCGTGTGTTCGGCCTGCAAAGAAATCGCCGAAGGGCGCTTTGTGGATTTGATCGAGGTGGACGCGGCCTCGCGCACCAAGGTGGAGGACACCCGGGAACTACTCGATAACGTGCAGTACCTACCCAGCCGGGGCCGCTACAAGGTGTACCTGATCGACGAAGTACACATGCTCTCCAGCAGC
>DAOQGS010000389.1:0-3947 GCA_035338675.1 Cellvibrionaceae bacterium | reverse complement strand
AAAACCGCAGTTAACCCCTGCAGCGCGCTCGCTGGGGCCACGACCCTGTGATTAAGTTAAGGATCGTGAAGTTAAGGATTGTGGTTTGTCTATTTTGAGAGGAATTACCTAGGTAGCCTGGGTGAAGCGCAGCGCAATCCGGGTTTTTTGCGCGCCCCCAGATTGCGCTGCGCTCCACCCAGGCTACAAAAAACCCAGGCAAACCGTAACCTAATGACATTTAGGCTACAACCGCGGTGAAGCCGCCGACAAAATTTCCGGCATAAAAAACCGCTCGCAGAGCTAACCCAGCGAGCGGTTTTTTTGTAGCGGTGCATTCTTTAGCTAAACCCAGCTGCTTCAGTTAAACCGCCGCTACGCGTTTAACTGAAGATTATCGGGTTAAAGTTTGGTGGGAACCGGAGCGCCGTCTTTAATCCATTTATACAGCGCGCTCAACTCAGTTTGGGTTAGGCCCGCACCGCCGCCAGGGGGCATAGACTGTTTGCAGCCTGTTGCGCCATCGCGGCACACCACTGATGCAGTTTTGCTGCCGCCGGAGGCTTTTAGGTACAGCCAGCTGTGCTCAGGGTCCCCCGGCACCACCAGGCGGTAGGCTTCAGCGTTGGCGGAGTCTACATTCACCAGGCGTTTGACTATGTCGGCGGAGCTGATTTCATAGCCTAAACGCAGGTTGCCGTCTTCCCCTACGCCATGGCAGGTGGCGCAGCCTGCGCGCTCTAGGGCGGGGCGCACGGTTTCATGGAAGTAGCCTTTCTCCGGTGCGATGACCACAGGCTCGTCAGGTTTAACCGAGTTGGGGTCGATTTTGCTGGACCAAAAATCCATTTCCCGGCACTGGGCTACCAATTCTTTTTGCAGCTTGGCGTCGTTGGGCGCTATGCCGGTTTTGAGGCGGTATTTTTCCCAGACGTTGTCGATCCAGCCGTGTAGTTTCCAGAACAAATACCCATCCAGATTGCGCTTTTGGTTGGCGATACTGTGGGCCTGGTTGTTCGGTGGGTAACCGTTAAAGTGCAGTGCGCCGTGCAGGCCGCTGTCGCTGCACTGAATCCATTTGCCAAAGTCCCCCTCGGTGGGCCAGCGCCGCAACACTTCCTCTTTGGTCATGGTGTCGATGTTATCGGCCAGGGCAGCGTTGGTGGTATTGGCGCTGGTCCAGGCTTTGAAGTACTGCTGCACTACGTCAGGGTAATCGGATTTGGCGGGGAATTTCTTCCAGCCGTCAAATTGTGAGGCGTGTTTAGGCCACAACTGCTTGAGGGATTGAATCATGTGGCGGTGCATGACGAGGAACTCGTAGCCGTCTTGGGCGCCGGTACACTCGTTTTGCTCCGGTTTCATTTCCGGGAAGGTGCAGGGGTTAATAACTCCGCCGCGGGTACCAAAACTGCTGCAGCGGCGCACTTCGTGCCAGGTAAAGTGGGCTTCCTGCCAGGCGTGGTCCTCCATCCATTTAATAACTTCAGGCTGTACGACCACATCGGTTTGATTGTTTTGTGTGAAGGTCGCGATGGTGTTGGCCATGGTGGCATCGCTGGCCTGGGGCGAGAAACCATCCGTGCAGTGATCCACCGTGTGGCTGTGGCCGGATGAACTTGATGAGCTGGACGAACTGGAGGAGTTAGAGGAGCTTGAAGAACTGGAGGAACTTGAACTGCGCCCGGAGGAGCTTGAGCTAGATGAGCTTGAGGAGCTAGATGAACTGCTGGAGGAACTGGACGAGGGTGCAGGATCTGCACCACAGGCTGCTAACAGGCTAGCCAGGAGCATCACTCCTGCCAACTGCCGCGCTTTTAGCCCCGCCGGGGAGGGCACAGGGTGAACAATTTGAGTCATAGCCATTACTTTTTTTTATAGTGAAACCGCAGATTGCGGCCCAGGGGTTTGGCCGAATTGCAGGTTTAGGGTTGGGTAGATGCCATACGGGATACCAGCGCGCGCTAACACAAGCCCAGCCCTGGCCTTTAGCGGTTGCTGTGGCGGCCGCGAATATTCAGCCTCCGAGAATTTGTATGACCAGGCGATCATACCGAGTCTGGGATTTAAATCTGTTAAAAGCAGCACTTCTTGCTTAAAAGTATGATTTTTCTGACAGTCCTTTAGGGTGGTTTTGACTACCTGGCTAAAGCGGGAATGTTGTTAAGTTAAAGAATTGAGTTGCGCAGATTAGAAGTGGAATTGCTTGGGTAGCCTGGATGCACAGGCTGTTATTGGGGTTCTTGAGCACTCCCGGATTAGGCTGCGCACCCTCAATTACGCTTCGCTCTGTCCGGGCTACTAAAACAACCATCCGGCGAGTGTTTTACGTCCCTCCGCGTTGGTAAATACAGATTAGTGCAGACGCGCCGTGACTACATCCGTGTGGGCTCGTCAAAAAGGTCCCTCTTTTTGACGGTCTGCAATAATCTGTATTTACCACTGCTGCACCGCGAATTGACTATGCCGCTTGGAAAAAATCCTCCAAAATTTGCCGTCCGTTTGGAAAGCGGCAAATTAATATGGTGTGCCCAATAGCTTCCAATTTTTAAACACTTGTGCATAACAATCACCACGAATTTTTTGTCGTGGTTATTTTGGGCGCGATTAGAGTTTTTTATTAACCCGGCGGCAATTAGTGCCGGGTGAATTGCAGGGTGTTTTCTATCTGGCCCAATTGCGAGCGCAACTGGGTGTATTTATCGCGCAGCTCTCTGTATTTGCCTGCGCTGCTGGGCGCCAAGCCGGTTTTGCTAGTGCTGTGCACCATAAAAATGTACCATGGCCGGCCGCTTATTGTGTGTTGGTACCGGCTGAATAACTGATAAAAGCTGCGGTGCTGTGCTGATAAATTTAGGTAACGATTTGGTTAAAAGGTATTCCCATGGTTGCTGCACTTATAATTGTTTTTATTCTGGCCTACGCGGCAATTGCATTTGAACATCCCCTGAATATTAATAAATCAGCATCGGCTTTGGTGGGGGCGGGGTTGTTGTGGACTATTTATGCGCTTTGCGCACCTGATACACACGCCCTGAGCGACGAGCTTTCCCATACCCTTGCCGCCACAGCGCAGATTGTATTTTTCCTGATGGGCGCTATGACGATTGTTGAAGTAATCGACGCCCATAATGGTTTCCAAGTAGTTACCCAGCGTATTAAAACGCAATCATTAGCGCGCTTGATGGCGGTGGTTGTGGCGGTAACGTTTGTGTTGAGCGCTATTTTGGATAATCTCACCACCACCATTGTGATGGTGTCGCTAATGCGCAAATTATTAAGCCAGCGGGAGGATCGATTATTGTTTGCTGGCATGATTGTAATTGCCGCCAATGCCGGTGGCGCCTGGTCGCCCATCGGCGATGTGACCACTACTATGCTGTGGATTGGCGGGCAAATTACGCCTTTGAATATTGTCTTAAGTTTACTGTTGCCGTCCCTGGTAAATGCCTTAATTCCTCTGGCGCTGGTGGTTTATAAACTGCGCGGGCGCCGGGTAATAGCGCCGCTTATTGAGCAGGCAGATGATCATGGCACCAGTTCCCTTGAGCGCAATTGGGTATTTTTTTTGGGGTTAAGTGTATTAATTGCAGTGCCGATTTTTAAAGCTGTTACCCATTTGCCGCCATTTATAGGTGTTTTATTTGGCTTAGGGATAGTGTGGTTGGCAGCGGATATATTGCATAAAAATAAACACGCCGAACAAAAATCCCATCTGACCTTGGTGCACGCCTTAACGCGTATTGATATGGCGTCGATTGTATTTTTTATCGGTATTTTATTCGCGGTAGCTACCCTTGAACACACCCATATTTTAAGTGCATTAGCCGCCTGGTTGGATGAAACCATGGGGCGGCAGGATTTAATTGTAGTGTTAATCGGCCTTGCTAGTGCGGTGGTGGATAATGTGCCCTTGGTGGCGGCCTCCATGGGAATGTACAGTTTGGAGCAATATCCGGCGGATGGTT
>DAOQGS010000388.1:0-3954 GCA_035338675.1 Cellvibrionaceae bacterium | reverse complement strand
GCTCTGGGGGCACCAGCCGGTGCGAATTTTTAAGGTGACCGGTGTATCCACTGCGGCCACCACCGCATCGAGAATTTGACCTACTAGAGTTTCATCCCGCAACAGGGCTGAGCCTGCGGCGCGGTTGCAGACCTTTTTCGCCGGGCAGCCCATATTGATATCGACAATCTGTGCGCCCGCGTCCACACAGGCCTTGGCGGCCTCGGCCATCTGTTTGGGGGCGCTGCCGGCAATTTGCATGGCAATCGGCGCCGTGGAGGCTTCAACTTGCAAGCGAGCAGCACTTTTGCGGCTGCCCCAGTGGCGGGTATCGCTGATGAGCATCTCCCCGAACGCCAAGCCCGCACCCTGCGCTAAGCAGAGCTTGCGCATGGGTAAGTCACTGACGCCCGCCATGGGTGCCAGCAGCACTTGGGAGCTCAGTGAGTAGGGGCCGATGCTTAGCAAATGGTTTGCTCCTCAGGGAGTTGACGATTAGGCGCATCCAACAAGCTCATGGATAGCCAAAAAGGCGCGCATTCTACCTTTACTGGCGTGGTTTTGGAACGCACAATTTGAGCAGATTGCTCAAAAAATAGCTAAATATTCGTTGTTACAATTTTTTGAATGGATTCACTGTTTGCAGACAAAGGTTGGAGCGAATTTTGGCGATCCTGTGGCGGCAGGCTTGCTCGGCCCCATTCAGGCCCTAATCGGCGGTGAGGTTATAGCTGACGGCGTCGCGGCCAGGGTCGAGAATTTCCAGGCCGATGCGGATTTCCTGTTTGATGGGCATATTTTTCTCCCCGGCCATTTCCCCCCCCAGATACTCGGCGGGCAGAAAGATACGCTCGTAAATCAGTTGGTTTTGCAGATTGCGGAAACTCAAAATTAAGCGCGGAAAAGGCTGCACGAAGGGCGCTTTATTGACTATGACGGCATCTACCGCAAAAGCGCCCGGGCGGCTGGGGTGCTCGTGTACCAGCAGGCTTTTGGTGTCAATTTTACTGGTGTCTACGCGGGCTTCTGCCGGGCAGGCAAGCTTTTGGCAGGCCAGTGCATACAGCCCGCTTAAGGGCGTGTCGTAGCGCCACTGGGGCATTTTGATAATCGCCACCTGTAGCAGCAGAGCAAGCATGGCACACAAGCCGCCGAGGCTCCACCAAAACTGAGGGCTCAAGCCTTTGCGCTGGCGGACGGTGACTTCCAATGGGTCAAGTTCAATGCGCTCGATTAGATGCGCATTGCGCGAACCAGGCACCTGGGCGGTAGCGCTAAAGGGGGCAAAATCAGCAGCGGGCTCGGCCCGGTTGCTGGCAAACACCGGTTCCTGGCGGCTTTGCTCCAGGGCATTTTGCAGGTCTTTTAAATCATCCGCGTTAAGCTCCGGGTGCTCCTCGGCCAGGGAGGTGGCCCAATCCTGCTCGCTGTCGGCGGGTGCATTGTCCGCGCCTGCCTGTTGCGGGGCGCCGGCAGTTGCTGGGGGCTGAGGCTCACGGGCCTGGGTTTGCGCCGCAGCCTGAGCTTTTTGGGTCGCCCTTAAAAAGTCATCGGACAATTCAATGGGCTTATCGCTGGGGCCGGGGCTAAAGGGGCGGAAGCTGGGTTCCTCTTCCAAAAATTCATCGTCGCTGGCGTGTACTTCGGCCAGCCCTTCTTCGCTCAGCAGTGCGATGGCCCAGGACTCGTCGGCTTCTTCAGATTTTTCCGGCTGGGCTTTGGCCTGTTCAACCCGTTCAAAAAGAGAGGATTTGGTGCTGGCCTCAGCGCTGGTCTCGCTGCTCTCATCCTCGATCCCCATGTGGTCGCTGATTAAGAAATCATCCGCAAGATTGGAGGCGGGGGCGTTTGAGGTGGAGCGTTCGGAGAGGTTTTCCAGCGCGTTAAAAATAGTGAAACAGGCGCCGCAGCGCACCGATCCCTGGGCGAGTTTTAGGTGAGCCGCAGTGATACGAAACGCTGTGGCGCATTGCGGGCAGCGTGTAATCATATCGGCCATGGAATTTCCTAGATAAAAGTTAGCGTTTAGTGGCGCTTAAGCATACCCACTCATCGCGGGTGCGCCAGGGGGCAAAATCAAATGCGTCGCTGTAGGCATCCACCACCGCTTGCGCCTGGCTATGTAAAATACCCGACAGACATAATAGCCCGCCAGGCTTTACCCGTGGCGTGAGCTCTGGCGCCAATTCAACTAATGGCCCGGCCAGAATATTGGCCAGTAGAATATCCACCGCTGTTGTGGGGCAGGCTTTGGGGAAGACCACCGGGAACCGCTCAGGGGCCAGGCCGTTGCGCTGGGCATTATCTTGGGTGGCGATTAGAGCTTGGGGATCTATGTCCACCCCAAGCACGGAACTGGCCCCCAGCAGCAGTGCGCCTATGCCCAAAATGCCGGAGCCGCAGCCGTAGTCTATACAGGTGAGCCCCCTTAACGATTGGCTACTGAGCCATTCCAAGCACATAAATGTAGTGGGATGGGTGCCGGTGCCGAAGGCCAGGCCTGGGTCCAATAGTAGATTAACGGCGTTTGGCTCAGGGGGTGTTATCCAGCTGGGGCAGATCCAAAATCCGGCAGCTACAGGAATTGGATGGAAGTCTTTCATCCATTCCCGCTCCCAATCTTTATCCTCCAGCAACTGCCACTGCCAGAAGCTATCAGTGGGCAGGCGCATTTGGCGTTCTAACCTGGCGGTATCCACCTCCGAGTCGAACAGGCCGGTCACCCGCGTGGCCTGCCACAGGGGGGTCTCACCTAGGGCCGGTTCAAAGATCGGTTGGTCGGCGTTGTCTTGCAGGGTGACGCTCAAGGCCCCGGCTTTTAGCAGAGCTTGCTCCCAACGGGGGGCGGCGTCGCGGTCGGTGTCGATGCGCAGTTCTAACCAAGGCATAGGGTGTCCGGGTTCGCCCGCGCGGCTTAAAACCGGCGCGGGGAGGGTGGAGGCTTATTTAAGTTGCAGTTTTTTCTCAAGGTAGTGGATGTTGACGCCACCCTGAGCAAAGGCCGCATCCCGCACCAGATCCTGCTGCAGCGGCGTATTGGTTTTGATGCCGCTGATGACAAGTTCGTCCAAGGCGACACGCATTTTGGCGAGGGCCGCTGGGCGGTCATCGGCAAAGGAGATGACCTTGGCGATCATGGAGTCGTAGTAGGGGGGCACGGAATAGCCGGAATAGACATGGGAATCCACCCGAATACCCAAGCCGCCCGGCGCGTGGAAATTGGTAATTTTGCCGGGGCTGGGCATAAAGGTGCTTGGGTCTTCGGCGTTGATGCGGCATTCAAATGCGTGGCCGCGCAGCACAACGTCTTTTTGTTTGATGCGCAGCTTCTGGCCGGAACACACCAAAATCTGCTCTTTGATCAGGTCGATGCCGGTAACCATCTCGGTGACCGGGTGCTCAACCTGAATACGGGTGTTCATCTCGATAAAGTAAAAACGGCCGTCTTCATAGAGAAACTCAAAGGTGCCAGCGCCCTTGTAGCCTATATCCACACAGGCTTTAGTACAGGCGGCATAGACTTCTTTGCGCACCTCATCAGGAATGCCGGGAGCCGGGGCTTCTTCCAGTACTTTTTGATGGCGCCGCTGCAAGGAGCAGTCCCGGTCGAATAGGTGAATGGCGCTGCCCTGGCCGTCGGCGAGGATTTGCACCTCAACGTGACGGGGGTTTTGCAGGTATTTCTCCATATAAACAGTGTCATCGCCAAAGGCTGCTTTGGCCTCGCCTTTGGTGACGTGGATGGAGTTAATCAGCGCCGCTTCTGTGTGCACAACGCGCATGCCGCGGCCACCGCCACCAGCGGCGGCTTTGATGATAATCGGGTAGCCAATTTTGGCGGCGATGGCGTGGCACTCGTCGGCATCCTCCGGCAAAGGGCCGCCGGAGCCGGGTACCGTGGGTACACCCGCTTTTTTCATGGCTTCAATGGCGGCAACCTTATCGCCCATCATGCGGATCACGTCCGGATCTGGG
>DAOQGS010000387.1:0-3961 GCA_035338675.1 Cellvibrionaceae bacterium | reverse complement strand
TGAGCTGCTGCTGGATGAGCTAGAAGAACTGCTACTGGATGAACTGCTGGAAGAACTGCTATTGGAGCCGCCATTATCGACAGGGGGCGTGCCGTTGTAGCCCTCTTGGCCTTCGCGAGTCATGGCCAATACCAGGTAGCCGTTTTTCACCACCACGTTGTTGGGTGAAAAGTCGGCGCGGTTTTCGGTGAAGGTCCAGTCGGCTTTGCCCCAACGGTTGGAATCAAAGCTGTTGAAATCATCGCGCCAAGCCAGTTCAAAGCCTGAGCCGTTCCAGCGGTGGAATTCAATCCAGTTTACGAACATGTATTGCGGCAGCACGCTGTCGTTCCAGCTGCCAACCCACTCAGGGTTGTTGGGTGGCCAGAAGTTAAAGCGGAACTGCGAAGGGCTTAGAAGGTTGCGGGCCTGGCCGCCTTCGGTGGTGCGGATCACTTGGTTGTTCACCAACCAGCGGACTTTGTCGGGGCTCCACTCGAGGGTAAAGGTGTTGTAGCCGTCACCAAACGACGAGCCGCTGTTGTGTACTTGCTCGGAGGTTGTGCGGGTGCCTTGGCCGGTGATGATATTGCTCTGCCAGGAGGTGGCGTTGTTTTTACCGAAGACTTCTACGTCCACTTCTTCCCAAAACACGCCGGACATTTCCGAGCCGTCTTTCCAGAGGAAGAAGTTGGAGATTACGCCGCTGGCTTTGGCTGCGCGCATGCGCACTACGTATTTGCCGTAGAGGTTGGCTGCGGGGGTAAAAATTTCCGCTGATTTGTAGGGTTTTGCCAAAGCTGTTTCAGATACGCCCGCTGTTAGGCAGAGGGCAGCTAAGGCTGCGCCTAACCATTTTTTTGTTGTAAGCATGAGAGGATTCCTCCAAGGGACCAAGGTGAGGCCGCGCCTCACGGGCGCGGCACAAATGGCAGATTGAAGGGCTTAATAGAGGCGGTAAAGCTTCAATTTAGGTTGTGCAGATCTTGAGACGCTGCAAAAGGGTGCCGCGAGACCATAAAACTTGGCAAAAACGCCTGCCGGTAGGCACTGGGTGTAACACCCACCTGCTGTTTGAATAGGCGGTTAAAGGTAGCCTTGCTGTTAAACCCGGCCTGATGGGCAATTTCCACCACCGTGCAATCGGCCAAGAGCGGATCCTGCAGGCGCCGCTTGGCTTCCTCGATGCGAAAGCAATTAATGAACTCTTGAAAATTCTGTTTAAAACAGCGGTTAATGGCCACCGACACCGGCCGCGGCGGCTCGCCCAGCAAAGCGGCAAAACGCTCCAGGGTAATTTGGGAATTCAGGTGGGGTTGCTGCTCCAGCATGAGCCCTTGTATGCGCGCGGCCAACTCATCCACTTCACTATCTTTAGCGTCTTCAGTTGCGGGCAGGTGTTCACTGGGCTGCGGCGCTGCTACCAGCTGGGCCAGCTGAATGCGCTCAATGAGCGCTGGCATTTTTGAGCGTTCCAGCCAAATCACCAGCAGCAAAGCCAGGCTTAAATAATTGCCCGCCACCCCAAGCTGATCGCTTAATTTGACCGGCATCCACTGGCCGAGCAGATGCACGGCCAGGCCCCACACCCAGAGCACAACAAAGCCGCAATACAACTGCAAAATAGGCCGCAGCGCGGCGGGCTGCCCGGCCATTAAACTCGGTTTGCGATAAATCAGCGCCAGGCACTGGATGCCATACACCACGGGGATAAGTTTTTTTAAGGTGAGGAAGGCAAAAAAATGTACCTGGGTATTACTGAAAATGGAGAAATTTAAAATAAGTGCCTGCTGTTGTTCGATGGGGTGGCGCAAGCAGGCCCAATACAGATAGGGCAATGCCAGGAGCGCAGGCAATAATTGCAGGTAATCCGTAGCGCTAAGTTTTACCTCAGGCTGCTGCAAGGAGCGAAAAAACCAGTACAAAAAAGGCCCTATGGCAAAGGCGGCAAAACTAAATAACATCAACAGCCAGGGGGAAAGTGCAAAGGCTGCATAACGCACCGCATCGCCCCAGAACACCAAGGTGTCGAAGGAGGCGCAGGCGCTTAAAACAAAAAATACCGTGAGCAGATTGCGCGAGGCAGGGGAAAAGGTTTTGCTGAGATTATTGGCAACCGCAAAAAATGCGCAGAATAGAATGCAAACGGCCAACACAATGTCGTGGGTATTAAAAAGAATGTTGTTCATACGCCTTCAAACCCTTAAGGGCTCCAGCCAATGTAAAGGGCGCGAAAGGGCCGCACCACTTTACCCACTCGCCCGTTCGGTGTTAACGCTCTGCCAAGCTATGTGCTGCAGCTTCTCGTGGAACTGACTATTAGGCCTAGAATGGCAAACCCCGCCGCGAGGGTCGTTGACGGCCGTCACAGGGGAATTGCCAGCGTATAATTAATGTGCTGCAGATCTCAGCCGAATGCACTCATTGAAGTTTTAAATTCAACCGCAATTTGCCAACGGGCGATGGTTTAAAAACTCACTGCGATTAAGGAATCGGCTGGCCCTGGGCTTTGCGCTGCAACAATTCTTCGTAGCCGCCCTCATTGATAACGTTTACATAACCCAAATTATTTAACACTTCTTTAGCAATGCCCGAGCGGCGGCCCGTGCGGCAGTAGACGCGAATATCCTCATCTTTGGCAAAATCAAAAAAGCCAATTTTAGCGGCGATTTCTTCATGGGGAATTAATAGGGCGCCGGAGATATGGCCTGCGGCGAATTCATCGGCGGCGCGAACGTCGATCCATACTGTCATGTGAGTTGCCTCAAAGTTATGTTATTCATAATATGGGTGAAGGTGTACAAAATTAGGCGTTAACTGGCCATGGCGCGCACTTTAAGTTGCGCTATAGCATCGCGCAAGGCAGCGGCTTTTTCAAACTCAAGATCTTTAGCCGCTTGCTGCATGGATTTTTCCAATTGTTCTATTTGGCCCCACAAATCTTTGTAGGGGTCAATTTTTTGTAAAATTTCTTCCGGGGAATTTTTTGCCGCTTTTTTACTGCGGCCGGTGCGGGCACCAGGTATGCGGTTGGCCTCTAGAATGTCCGCCACATTTTTAATAATCCCTTTGGGTGTAATGCCGTGCAACTCATTAAATGCCATTTGTTTTTCCCGGCGGCGCTGGGTTTCATCCATGGCCCGCTGCATGGACGCGGTAATTTTATCGGCGTATAAAATAGCGTGCCCATGCACGTTGCGCGCGGCGCGGCCGATGGTTTGAATCAATGAGCGATCCGAACGCAAAAAGCCTTCTTTATCCGCATCAAAAATAGCCACCAGGGAGACCTCTGGCATATCCAAGCCCTCCCGCAACAGGTTAATACCCACCAGCACATCAAATTCGCCCATACGTAAATCGCGGATAATTTCCATGCGCTCAACCGTGTCTATATCCGAGTGTAAATAACGCACGCGAATATTTTGCTCGATTAAATAGTCGGTTAAATCCTCCGCCATGCGTTTGGTGAGTACGGTTACTAAAATACGCTCGTTGCGATCGGCAATGCGGCGGATTTCCGATAAACAATCATCCACCTGGGTGGAAGCAGGCCGCACTTCTACAATTGGATCGATAAGCCCCGTGGGGCGCACCACCTGCTCTACCACCTGGCCCTGGTGTTCCTCTTCATATTTACCGGGTGTGGCCGAGACAAAAATCATTTGCGGCGCTAAGCGCTCCCATTCTTCAAACCGCATGGGGCGGTTATCCAGCGCCGAGGGCAAACGAAAACCGTATTGCACAAGGGTTTCTTTGCGGGAGCGATCGCCTTTGTACATGGCGCCAATTTGCGGCACGGTTACGTGGGATTCATCAATTACCAAAAGTGCTTCGGCAGGTAAATAATCAAATAAAGTGGGCGGCGGTAAACCCGGTTCCCGGCCAGATAAATAGCGGGAATAGTTTTCAATACCGGTGCAATAACCCAACTCCTGCATCATTTCCAAATCGTATTTAGTGCGCTGCTCAATGCGCTGGGCCT
>DAOQGS010000386.1:0-3963 GCA_035338675.1 Cellvibrionaceae bacterium | reverse complement strand
CCCGGTGACCTATTCGGCACCGCGTTACCAGTACCCCAAACGCAAGCCGGTTGAGCGCGCTTATTACGATGAAACCCTGCGGGATGAATACGGCAACTGCTACAGCGTTAAATATCGCCACGGGGAGAAAGTGCTGAAATCCATCCCCCGCTACCATTGCCGCCCAGACTAAAAGCGGAACCATAGCAACACTTGCCGCGCGCTAAACTGCTTAAATAACGATTTAACCCCGGCCCTTGCCGGGGTTGTTTTTTACCGCTCGAGGGCCGAACCGTGCAGCGCATATCACTGTTGTTTTTATCCTGCCTACTCACAACCGCTTGCGGAGGCAACAAGCCCCCAGGCACGACTTCAGGCGGCACCTCCTCAAGCTCTTCGTCCAGCAGCTCAAGCTCATCCAGCAGTTCCTCAAGCAGTAGCTCCTCAAGCTCCAGCAGCACATCCAGTAGCAGCTCATCCGGCGCAACCGGCTGGCAACTGGTTTGGGCCGATGAATTTTCCGGCTCTACCCTAGACACAAGCAAATGGTCATTCGAAAAAAACTGCGCAGGCGGCGGCAATAATGAACTGCAGTGTTACACCACAGCAGCGGAAAACGCCTACGTAAAAGACGGTTATTTGAATATCACTGCCCTGAAAAAAACCACCCAAGGGCCAGCCAAATTCGACGACGATTCAGCCTATAACCCCCAGGATACGTCGGTCACTCGCGACTATTCCTCGGCTCGTTTGCGCAGTAAAAACAAGGGCGACTGGCGCTATGGCCGCATGGACATCCGCGCGAAACTACCCCAGGGCCAAGGCATATGGCCCGCCATATGGATGCTGCCCACCGCCTCCGCCTATGGCGCTTGGCCCCTAAGCGGCGAAATCGATATTATGGAAGCGGTTAACACTAACGCCGCTGGCGGCAACGCCGTGTACGGCACCCTGCACTACGGCAACCCCTGGCCCAATAACAAATACACCGGCGCCAACACCTCCCCGGCTACCCCCATCTGGCAGGAATTTCATACCTATTCGGTGGAGTGGGAAGCGGGCGAAATCCGCTGGTATGTGGATAACAACCACTACGCCACCCAAGTACAAAGCGGCTGGTTCACCGCTGCCACCAGCAAACCCGGCGCGCCGTTTGACCAGGCCTTCCACATGATTCTAAACCTGGCCGTAGGCGGCGAATGGCCCGGCAGCCCCAATGCCCAAACTACCTTCCCGCAAACCATGCAGGTGGATTTTGTGCGTGTATACCAATGCGCCCAAGACACTGACACCGGCAAAGGCTGCGCAAGTTTTATCAACCCCACCATAAAACCCCTCACCGGCAACCAGCCCCCCGCCGCAACTCCCGGCCGCGCCAACTACGCCCTACCCCCGATGTTTACGCTATTTAACGACAGCCTAGCCAGCGGCCTACAATACGGCAGCTATAACCCGGACAATACTATTAGCATCAGCGAAGCTAACGAAACCGGCCGAGGCAAAATCATTAAAATTGCTAAAACCGGTAGCAATGGCAATGTGTTTTTAAATTTAATCGACGGGCCAGTGGATTTGCGCAGTTTTGCTGAAGGAGGGGAAATTCGTTTTGATTTAAAAATAAACTCACTGGCTGCAGGTAGTAAATTATTAATCAAACTAGACAGCGGCTGGCCCAATACCTCGGATATTGCTGTTAATTTTCCTGCAACAGGGCAATGGGCTGAGGTACGGATTTCAATCCCGCAGTTAATTGCGCGGGGGAATTCGCTAGCGGCGGGGGCTGCGAATCTGGCTTCGGTAACCAACCTGTTGGTAATTGAGCCCACGGGGGATATGGATTTGAGTTTAGATAATATTCAATTAGTGAAACCTTAGAAATTAATCACTAGTTGAACATCTGGGACTCAAACAATTCCAGCTTCTAAAGCGATTTTGAATGCGGGCCTTACGCTCGCATACAAGATCAACAAAGCACGCAGAGTATTAACCGCTGATTGCACCCACGCCAACTCTGGCCAGCAAAAAATCAAACTGCGTGTTAGTTAAGCCATCAATACCTAATTCATTGCCTCCTATTCAGCATTTCAAACCGATTAAATCATAGTCGCTAAAGCCTCCTCAAGATACATTCGTATTCTCAGCGACATAAAAACTACCATTCAAGACATTTGAATACTTTCAATGTACAGCCTAGCACTTAACCTGCTTGTCAACTAATCGATAGGCAACTCAAGCCTCAAAATATTTAATAAACCTACAAAACTTGGATGTTCAAATCATTCTAGTTAAAAATAGAAGCCATTCTAAAACTCAACACCTCAAAACATATCAGGTCTAAACCCATCAAATAATTGACATACGGATTAAATAGATTTAGCGTACGGCGCCGGGCGAGCACTTGTGCTTGCACCGGTGGCAATTAACGCCAAAATGTGCACTTAACTTAGGAACCAACTGTAGGAATCAATATGAACAGACTACAAAATGCTTTAACAGCTGCCCTCCTCTTCGGACTTGCCGGCACCGCACACGCAAAAACCTATACCTATGAGTTAACTAATCTCAACTCATCCAATAGCCAAATAATTTATCCAGGCCTGGACTTAAACGGTGCAAAATCAGCCACGTTTACAGTAAATCGCAACGGTAATGAATTACCAGAAATTCGCAGCTTTGAAATCACTTTCCCAAACGCTGGCAAGCTGCGGACCGGCGCATTTAAGCGCTTAGAAGATGGCCGCTACCGAGCATTGGTTTCAGGCGCTTGGGTGTTTAAAGAAGTAATTATTCAGTTAGACGGCAACTCTGACTTTGTTACCAATAGCTTTGCACATATACAGATTTTTGTGAGTGAAACCACCTCCAACCTCAACCCAGAAGCATTGAACCAAGGCCCGATACTAGCCACAGCCGGAGGAGTTGTCCGCGAAACCACTAACTTAGTTACCGTGGACAGCACCGCAATTATGATTGATGGCAAACGTCTATCACTCAACCTAAAAGATCGGCTGGGACAATCTCCTGACGGCCCGCAGGGGTTTATTCTCGATGCATTGTGGATGGGACGCGGCCAAAAGCTCATCTATATCCCCGGACCTTTCGCGCCAGACCGATGGGATCGCATTGAACCCATTGCTATTGTTATAGATGGGCCAGCTACAGATCCAATAGTGCAGATCCGCTATAAAGATAACGGATCCGAGCAAATGTCGTTCTCGATGCCATTGCGTGCACTATTGCAACAAAACTTTCCAACGCCTTAATGGTTTTCCCCTGGTATGCTAATGTGTGCCAGGGTTTCTATATCTATGTAGACAAACTTTCTCGAAAAACATATAAAATTTTCCGCTGTTTTTTCCCACATCCATAGCGCATAATTTCAGCGATCGAATTTCAAGCACCATATCTTACAACCTAGCATCCCTTTGATTTTTATTGCGGATATACAATTAAACAACAATCTCATAATCGAGGTTGTCATATTGCCATTTATTAATCCTGCTCACCACATATTCTGCACCCCAAAATCAGCCTCTACACAACCACGAATTTCTAGCAACCATACCGCTATAATCGAATTACAGAACACACAGGATGCTCCCACCTAAAACCAGAGCACATTATCTATATTCCGTAATACAAAAGCCAAAATTGGGATATTCCACACGAAGGCACAATTAGGACTGCCGCACCAAAAAAATTCAACCATCGATAGCCTAGGATTCCAAAAATTCTATATTATATTTTTTATTAACTATTGTTTATTATGAGAATAATATTTATTTGGCGCAGGCACCAGCCGGTTAAACATTCAGGAGCAGAAATGAACACGAGTAAACCCGAAGAAAACTTCTCTCGACTGGATATCTAACAACAAAAGCTGCGCACTTTACCTGTCCAATCAATCCTGTTGGGCAGCAAGCAGTAGCTTGATCCCTACCACTAAAAGTGGACACCCTAAAAACGGTTAGAATAACCCGAGAG
>DAOQGS010000385.1:0-3964 GCA_035338675.1 Cellvibrionaceae bacterium | reverse complement strand
GAATACAACGCCGAGCAATTGTTGACGGAATTCTTTTTGGTGCCGTATTTTGGCGCCTGCATCCATGTGCCACCGCCACCGCCCAATCAAATTATTTATGTGCGCCTTCCCAAGGGCTTGCCGCCCCCGGATATTTACACACCGTTTTGGTTGCAGGGCACCTTAAAAATTGAAACTAAAGAAAATGACTTGGGTGTATCCTCCTATAGTTTAGATGCCACCAGTGTGGAAGCCTATACAGAAGAATAACGTAAAAATAATCACACCTAATCAAAATTTATCTGGGTTTGCCCGTTGCGCCGTAACTCAATGCCCCCTTGTTTGGTGTCAACAATATAGTCCGCCGTTATTTTTTCCAGACTTATGAAATAGGTAAAGAGCTTGATGCTAATATTTTTGATCCGCGCGGCATTTGTGCACTCCCATTCATAGTGGGCATCAAAATCGGCATGTTCAGCGGGTGCTGGTTGCGGGTTTAGCAGTGCGGTTGCCACCGAGCCCTGTTTTAATGTGCAACCTGCCGTAGGGCTAAGTTCGAATAAATAATCCGGCGCTTGCAGTGTGTTTAAAGTGGCAGTTAATTGTGCTTTTTCAGTTGCATTACTGGCGGCGTGTTCAAACCCTACTGCATCGCTACTGGGCATACTCATATCAACACTTAAAAGATTGCCCTCGGCAATTATCTGCAGTTTTGCCGCGCCGTGGGCGTGGGTGTTTTGCGTGTGCTTGCCCTCTGGCGCCGGCTCGGCCTTCTCCTGAGTGTGCTCCATCGCTGCGGGTATTTTAATAACAACCAATGGCGAGGGTTTAATTGCCGCATGGTTGGTGGGTTTTTTATCGCAGCCTGGTAACAGCAGTGCGCATAACAATAAAAAATAATGCATGGATTTTCTCGTTAAAAAGGCTTCAGTCTTTTTACCTGCGCCTTATGGCCGGTTAATGTTTTTCGCTCCAGCTAGGAAAAGGGTCTGGCAAAGTTTGCCAATAGGTTTCGCCTTGAGCAATTTCCTCATCGGTAAGTAGGCATGCATCCAGGTCGGCAATAAAGGCTGCTTGATCCAGATTCCGGCCAATAAATACTAATTCTTGCCGCCTATCGCCGAAAGGCTCTTGCCATTTTTCCAGAATATACTGCACGGTTTCTGCATCATCCGGCCACTGCTCTTTGGGCACCGCGTGCCAAAATAAACCGGCAGCGCCGTGCTGGGCAATGCCACCGGCTTGGCTCCATTGGCCTGCGTAGTGGGGCCGGGATGCGAGCCAAAAATACCCTTTAGAGCGCAATAGATTTTTGGCTACCGTTTGGGAATTGCTAAAAAAATCATAAATCTTTTGTGGATGGAAGGGCTTGCGGGCACGGTAGACAAAACTGCTAATGCCATATTCTTCTGTCTCCGGTGTGTGTTCGCCGCGCATCTCCTTAAGCCAACCTGGCGCCAATTGGGCCTGTAAAAAATCAAAGCGGCCTGTATTGAGCACTTTTGCCAAAGGCACATTGCCTTTACTCATGGGGATAATCTCTGCCCGGCTATTAAGTTTGCGCAGTACGGCTGTTAATTCCGCTACGCGCTCAGGGCTAATTAAATCGGTTTTGCTAATTAATAATACGTCGCAAAATTCCACCTGCTCAATTAATAGGTCCGCCACCGTGCGCTCGTCATTTTCCCCTAAGGATTCGCCGGTCTCCTCCAAGGGGAATGCCTTGTCATAATCATTTAAGAGAATTCACCCCATCTACCACTAGGTTTAGGCTAGGTTATTTTTGTCCCTCAGGTGCAAATGCCACACCCCAAGGCCAGGGCGCGCCGTAGCCTGCACCCTGGCTGTACCTAAGGCTATGAACTTGCGGAATGCTCTTGGTATGCGTAAATATTTTTTTCGCCCCTGTCGATTGACGAATTTGCCATGCATCTAGTTAACGACAAGGCTGCCCCTGATCGATTGATACACAACACGCGGCCTTTGTTACCTATTAATCGAAAATACATTGGAGAAAGCCATATGCAGTGCATGATGATTTTTAAAGAGTCCACCGAGGAAGTGAACAAACGCCATGATCCTGAGGCGGCGCCAGCATACTGGGCCGGGTGGATGGCCTATATCGGCGCCCTTAGCGAATCTGGCCTGGTGTTAAGTGGTAATGGCTTACAACACCCTTCAACCGGGGTCACGCTCAGTATCCGCGATGGCCAGCGCCAAATTATGGATGGCCCTTACGCTGATACCAAGGAGCATCTTGGCGGTTACTTTATTTTGGAGGTTGAGTCCCTAGATGTCGCCCTCGATTGGGCTGCCCGCAGCCCGGCGGCGTTAAATGGTAGTGTGGAGGTGCGGCCGGTGTTGCCGCCCCCGGCGCCATAAACCGGTATGAATACGCCACCCGCTGGCCCGGCCGTTGAAGTGGGGGTCAGGCTTGCTGTTGACCAGGTTGCCCGCAGTGCTTACGGGCGCCTGGTGGCCTGGCTTGCCGTGCAATGGCGTGATATCGCTGCTGCCGAAGATGCATTGGCCGATGCCTTTGTGAAAGCGCTACAAACCTGGCCCCGGGATGGTATCCCGACCCATCCGGACGCCTGGCTGCTGACGGTCGCTAAGCGCGAATTGCTACAAAAACATCGGCGCGAAAAATTTCTGCAAGATTCGCGTTTCACCGCCATGTTCAGCGACATCAGCGATGAGGGTGGGATTGAGCACCTCGCCCAGGCGCTGCCGGACTATCGTTTATCGCTCATGCTCACCTGTGCAAGCCCCGCCATTGAGGAGACGGTGCGCATGCCACTGATGTTGCAGACAGTCTTGGGCTTGCGCGTTGATGAAATTGCCCCGGCGCTATTGCTCTCGCCTGGGTCACTAGCGCAGCGGTTGGTACGCGCCAAGCTGAGAATTAAAAACCAAGCCTTGCCGTTTATTCCGGGCGATGCCGCTGATTTGCCCGAGGCGCTGCACTGTGTGTTGGAAGCCATTTACGGCACCTTTGGCATAAGCAGTGACGATGTTGATGGCGCAGAAATTCGCAGCCAAGGTTTGCAGCAAGAAGCGATTTATCTTTGTCAGCTGCTGTGTGAGCTATTGCCACAATCCGCCGAAGCTAAGGGTTTATTGGCATTGATGTATTTTTGCCGCGCGCGCCGCGCTGCCCAAACGGCAGAAGAGCATGTGTTTATTCCCCTGGCTGAGCAAAATAAGGCCCTTTGGGACAGAGCGTTAATTCAAACCGCCGATCATCTGCTGATGCAAGCCCATGGTTTGCGCCAGCCTGGGTATTTTCAGTTGGAAGCGGCCGTGCAGTCCGCCCACTGTCACCGGTTGTTTTCCGGCCAAACACCATGGCATGCCATTGCCGAGTTATACCGGCAAATCAACAGTTATTTCCCATCGCTTGGGTCCCAGGTGGCGGGGGCTGTTGCCTGTGCTGAGGCAGGCAAGCTGCCCGAGGCCTGGGATTTATTGCATCAAATTGATCCTGCCAGGGTGCGCAGCTTTCAGCCCTGGTGGGTTGCAAAGGCCCATCTAGCGACATTAATGGGCGATAAAATAGCCGCTTACGCGGCCTATACCCACGCCATAGGGCTATCCCAGCAGAAAAAAATCATTGCGCATTTAACGCAAAAGCGTGATGGGCTTTAGGGGCGGAATTCTTCGCCCTGGCATGGCGGACGAAGGTGTGTGGCACGACACTTCAGGGGGGGTACCGCTCGGCTATGGCTCCTGCATCCACCCAGTCGAAGGTGGCCCACTCTCGCTGCTGTTGTCTATTACTGTGCTGTATTTAGAGCGGGAAAAACGCAAACACACCTTTGCGCGCTACGCCGATGATTTAATGATTTGAGTCGGGAGTATACGAGCAGGGGAGCGCGTATTGTGCAGTGATGCGCGGTTTGTTGGCCTTAGGCTTAATTTAAAAGTGCGGTGATACAAGGGCGGGTTGCAACCCGTCCTGTACAGTGCATTCGGCGAGAATATT
>DAOQGS010000384.1:0-3967 GCA_035338675.1 Cellvibrionaceae bacterium | reverse complement strand
GCATCGATGCGGGTTTCATAGCTGCGGCCAAATTCAGCGCACAGTTGCTCATAGCGTTGGGCTGGGTTTTGGCCGTTGGCGGCGGTCATCTCTGCTGCTAATAGGCAGGGAATCAGGCCGTCTTTATCGGTGGACCAGACGCTGCCGTCCCGGCATAAAAAAGACGCGCCAGCGCTTTCTTCGCCGCCAAACCCGAGGCTGCCGTCAAACAGCCCCGGCGCAAACCATTTAAAGCCCACCGGCACTTCCAGCAAGGGGCGGCCTAGGCGGCGGGCCACCTTGTCGATCATGGCGCTGCTCACCAGGGTTTTACCCACGGCAACCTCAGGGCGCCAGGGGCGGGACTGAAAGAGGTAATCCACCATAACCGCCAGGTAGTGGTTGGGGGGCAACAGGCCGCCTTTTGCGGTGGCTATGCCATGGCGGTCGTGGTCGGCGTCGCAGGCGCAGACGATATCGTAGGCGGCGGCCTGTTTTAGCAGTGGCCGCATGGTGTATTGGGAGGAGGGATCCATGCGGATCTTGCCGTCCCAGTCGGCGCTCATAAAGGCGAATTGCGGGTCCACACTGGGGTTGACCACACTGAGGTTGAGCTTGTGGCGCTCGGCGATGGCGTACCAAAAATTCAACCCCGCGCCCCCTAAAGGGTCTACTCCCAGGCTTACGCCTGCGGCGGCTATGGCGGCAAGGTCGATAATGTTGGGCAGGTGGCTGACGTATTGCTCAATGTAATCGTGTGCAACCACCAGGTTGGAGGCGCGCACCTCGCTGGCGCTGGCCCTTTTTACCGCGCGCAAGCCATCGGCAAGCAATTCATTGGCGCGGTTTTGAATCCAGGTGGTGACGTCGCTATCGGCCGGGCCGCCGTTGGGCGGGTTGTATTTAAAGCCGCCGTTATCCGGCGGGTTGTGGGAGGGGGTGATAACTATGCCATCGGCAAGAGCTGTGCTGCGGCCCTGGTTGTAACTCAAGATGGCGTGGGAGACGGCGGGTGTGGGGGTATAGTCGTTGCGGGCGGCCACCATAACCGTCACATTGTTGCCCACCAACACCTCCAGGGCGCTTTGTTGGGCGGGCTCGGATAAGGCGTGGGTGTCGCGGCCGACAAAAATAGGCCCGCTGATATTGGCCTGGTTGCGGTAGTCGCAAATGGCCTGGCTGATGGCCAGCACATGGTATTCATTAAAGCTAGTGTTAAACGAACTGCCGCGGTGGCCGGAGGTGCCGAAGCTCACCCGCTGCTCACTTACATCGGCGCTGGGGATGCGCTGCACATAGGCGTCGAGCAAGTGCGCGACATTTACTAACTGCTCTTTGGGCAAGGGCTGCCCGGCCAGTGGATTCGTCATACAGCCTACCTATTATCGTGATGTGTGCCCCATGGTACAAAGCGCGTGGGTAAGTCACAACCGCGTTTTGCGCAGCTCCCCACTGTTAATTGTCGAACAATTGATTAGAATCGCCCTTCAAACGCCGCCGATGTAACCGGTGCGCACGCGATGATTTTTAAATAGGAACGGTGTCCATTGAACTCTCCAGAAGTTGCGGGCAATTTAGTCCAGCAGGTTACCCAATCCATTGGCTGCGCCATTGTGCAGGGCACCTTTGCCAAGGCGAATGCCATGATTACCGAAGCGGAACTGTCCGACCGCTTCAAAATAAGCCGCACGGTGATTCGCGAGGCGGTCAAAATGCTCGCCGCCAAGGGTCTGCTCACCTCCCGCCAGCGTCGCGGCATCCGCATCGCGCCCAGCTCCCAGTGGAATATGTTCGATGAGGACGTATTGCAGTGGACCCTCAGCGGCGCGCCCTCCTTGCACCTATTGCGTGAGTTTGCCCAATTGCGCCTGGCCATTGAGCCGGAGGCGGCCGCCCTAGCCAGCCAGTGCCAAGACAAAGCCAAAATCCGCGATATTCAAGCCGCTGCCGAAGCCCTTATGAGCGTCGAGCAGCAGGGCTTAAGCGAATACGATGCGGATTTGCATTTTCACACCATGATTTTTGCCGCTACGGAAAACCGCTTTTTTGTGCAATTCCGCAGTTTTATTCAGGCCGCTTTGCGGGTGAGTATCCAGTGTAATTTCGGCATTGAGGGCAATAAAACCGCAGTGGCGGACCCGCATATGCAGGTATATTTGGCCATCGAAGCGGGCAATGCGGAAATGTCTCGGCAGCTAATGCGCGAGATGTTGGTGGAGAATTTGCGCTTAATTGATTTGGCTATTGCGCAGCAAAACACGGTCGCGGCGGTGGGGGCTTAAGCTTACTATCTTCTGGGCGTGGTTGTTAATTTCTCGATAGGGCATTGGGTTAAGAATACAGCTCGCCGTTTGAGTAGCCCGGATGCAGCGCAGCGCAATCCGGGGCGCCTCGAAACCGGGCTAGATCCAGGCTGCCAAGGTGATCTCACACCGATATTGAGCGCCAGAATCACTAACTTGATGACAGTACTGTGCTACCACCGCCGGGGTGTAAGCGTGTTAAATTAGCGCGCCCTGTGCGCCGCTATATCAGCAGCCCGGCCAACCTTGGAGCCAGTATGGCCTTTATTCTTTGCGCCTCAACGGAGGAACTGATTGCGAACCACCCCTGGGAGGGCGTAAGTGTTGACCGAGCGTATTTTTACGATCTGTTAGTGCAAACCACCTTGCTGGGCCATGTGTTGGTGCTGGTGGCGGAGGAGGTATTTCGCCATCCGGTATTGCGCTCGGAACTGGTGGACACTAATAAAAGCCTGGCGCGTTTATTACTGGCAGAAGGGCACATTAAAATCCTCGGCGAGCTAAAAGAGCCGCCTGCCGTATACCACATTCACGCCAAAAAAATTTCCTCCATTGTTAATTTAGTGCGCAGCAGCCAAGCGGAATTACCCAGCCCGCCCAGCGAAACCATAGAGCAGGCTTTTTTGCAGTTGCTAGAGCAATTGCCTCGGCAAAATAGCGCTGAGCAGGGTTTTTATTTAGGGGATATTCCCGAGCGGGAATACAATTTAATTATTAACGGTTTTTTTAAGCGCGTCGCCAACGGTGCACGGCCCAGCCGCGATTTAATGCTGCAATTATTAAATACCCTGTACGGCCAAACCCAAGGCCCCTGGCAGAGCACTGGCAAACGCAAATTAATGCAGTTATTAGCGGATTTAAGCAGCTGCGCCCTCGGCCGCGCCCTGCAATTAACCCTGCGGCAGCGCGTCGGCATCGAAGGGCAATTTTCCCCCCTAATCGGCGGCGCCAGCGCGACCCTTGCCATGCATATGGCGCCCTTAGACGGGCCGGTATCCTTAATTAAATTGCCCTGGCCCAATAGTTTATTGCAGCCGAAAACCTGGCAAAAAGCCCTCGCCAATGAAGAATTTAGCCGCGCCCGCAACGCTTTTATCAGCGCATTGCAGGCGAGTTTACAGCCGCCGATTACCCGTGCGCAGGTGGATGGATTAATTCACAGTGCTGAGGAATATCAGCAATTATTACAATGGTTTTTTGCTAAAAGCGCCGATAAAGATATGCTCGCCAACCCCGCCAATTTGGTTTTGAGTTTTGAGCCGACATCGTTTGCAGGCTCGCCGGTTATCGGTGAGCTGTATTGGCAACAGGCTTTTAACGGCTTTCGCCGCGTAATGGCGCTGTGGAATTTTAATGGCCGCCAAACCGGTGCGGTGGACGCCCGCACTTTGCCGTCTTATCAATTAATTTATAACAAGAAAAAACTGGCGGCGATTGGGCTTAATTAATGGGATTTACCTGCGGTGAGTTGTTTGTCGGTAACTATTTAACACACCTTGTTATGTTCTTATTAACCCGGCGGCAAATTAAGGTCGATTTAGCCAAGCGGCAGAATTGATTCGCCGTGCAGCAGTGATGAATACAGGTTATTTCAGCCCGTCAAAAAGAGGGACCTTTTTGACGAGCCTACTCGGATGTATTCACGGCGTGTCTGAAATAACCTGTATTCATCACTGCGGGAATTA
>DAOQGS010000383.1:0-3991 GCA_035338675.1 Cellvibrionaceae bacterium | reverse complement strand
TTCTGATCGCTGCTTAAGTTTTGTAAAAATTGTGCTGTGCCGGATTTGGCGATGGTGCCTAAATTGATGATGGCTTCGTCCCGGCTCATGCCGATGCCGTTGTCACTGATGGTAATGGTGCGGGCGTCTTTGTCGTAGCTGATGCGAATGCGCAGGTCCGGGTCGCCTTCTAATAGGCTGGGTTTATTGAGGGCTTCAAAACGCAATTTATCCGCCGCATCGGAGGCGTTGGAAATTAATTCCCGCAGGAATATTTCTTTGTTGGAATACAGGGAGTGGATCATCAGGTGCAGAAGTTGTTTGGCTTCTGTGGCAAATCCACGGGTCTCTTTGACGGCCTCTTGGGACATGGATAGGGTTCCTCTAATTGTGGGTTTTTAAGTTGCCAGGCACGGCTGGAAAATCGTGGTGCTCTTATTGGGGCTGTTGGCGGGGGATTTCAATGGGGTGGTGGGTGCGTGGGAGGTTTTGTGGTTGGCGATGTACTGCTACTCACCCCACCCCAACCCTCCCCTCAAAGAGGGGAGGGGGCTGATTGCCTTGCAGGTAAGCAAAGTGCTTTTTTGCGGGTATTTTTGCCCCTCTCCCTATTTAAGGGGGAGGCGGGGCGGGTGTTGGGGGGAGAGGTAAATAACCTTGGCGACGGTAATTAAACGCTTGGGGCGTTAGAACGCCCGGCCTATTTGCAGGGCGGCGGCGAGGTTTTCGCCGCCTTGGGTGAGGGCCAGATCGCTCACCCAGCGGCCGAGCATGACCCCGGCGCCGAGGCTAAAACTGCCGCTGTTGTTGCCGCTGATGTCGTAGCGGTAGCCGCCGCGCAGGGCGAGGGAGCGCCAGCGGTATTCACCGCCCAGGCTTAAGTCCTGGCGGGTGAGCTCGCCAGCAAAGGCACTGCTGTGGGCGAGGTCCAGATCCAGCCCCAGGCTGTAGCGCTCGTCCACATAGGCTCCGCCAATGCGGGGTTTGGCTTTGATGGCCACCGGGTTGCCGCGCGCGCTGACAAACTCTTTGCTGCGCAGGTCTTTGATGCTGGCGCCGAGGCGGAACTTGTCCTGCCATTGCAGCAGCACGCCTATGTCGGTATCGAAGTAGTAGTGATCGCTGTTTTGGGTGTCGGTGGTGACTGCTTCGTTCACTACCCGGCGCTCTTCATCAAAAATCAGCGCTTTGACGATTTTGGGGGTAATGCCTAGGGCTATGTCGGCCTTGCCAAAACTCCACAGGTTGCCCGCTGACACGCTCAACTCGGTAAGCACGGCGCCGCGAAAAGCCACAAAGGAGGCTATATCGCTCACCGGGTTGCCGATTTTGCCGGTGGTTTCGTCCACCAATTCCTGGTGGGGGGCGCCGTCGATAGTGTCGTTTTGGCTGGCGTAGGTGAAGAAGTCCCGGTATTTGTTGAGTAAAGCGCGATCATCCGGCGCCACAAACGCCAGCCCCCCGCCCACCACATGGGTGCCCAGGGCAAGGGCGCCGCCCTGGTAGTCGCTGGGGATACTCACCACAAAGCCTGCGTAGGCGTCTACTTCTAGGTTGTGGTCGGTGAGTTTTTCGATGGCGTCATCCGCTTCGTTAGTGATATCCAGGGCGGAGGAGGCGGTGTCGCGGCCGGTGGCGGCGTTAAAGGCGTCGATGGCGCCGGTTAAGCGCGTATCCAGGTCGGCCTCGCTGATGTCCAGGGCGTCGAGGCTCGCCTGGGTGGTTTGCACGCTTACCATGGGGAAGTACCAGCGGCTGGTGCGGGCGCGGTTTTCGTTTTCCTCCCCCAGGGCCAATAGGGCCGGGTTGTAGAAGAAGCCGGTGTGGGTGTCGCCGACGCCGGTGGCGGCGCCGCCCATGGCCATGGCGCGGGCGTCGTAGATGCCGAAGCCTGCCGCCCAAAGCTTAAGGGGCATTAGGCTGAGCGCCAGCAGGCTGAGGGTGAAACGCGTGGGCTGCATGCAGGATACCTGTAGGGTTAGGTTTAAGGGCGGCGCGGGCGAGCCATGATGCCAAAAGCCCAGGCGCTTAACCAGTTAAGGCGGCGGCGGGGGCTGAAGACTGTGCGCTTGGCCCGCAGCTTAAGCCTCTGGGGTCTCGCCGGGCGGTTTGCTCCAGGCAATACAACAGTTGCGGCCCGCGTTTTTGGCGGCGTAGAGGGCTTCATCGGCCCTGGCAAACAGCTGATTGGCGGTTTCGGCATCCAGGCTGAAGGCGAGGCCAAACGACAGGCTAATTTGCACCGGTTCATCGCGAAAACGAAAGGCCAGGCTGGCGATGGCGGCGCGGATTTTATCCAGGGTTTTGAGGGCGTTAGGCAGGGGTGTTTGGGGCAGGATCACCACGAACTCCTCGCCGCCGTAGCGGGCCACAAAGTCCACTTCCCGCAGGCGTTTGGCGAGGGCTTTACTGACCAGTTTTAACACCCTATCGCCCACTTGATGGCCGAATTGATCGTTAAAGCGTTTGAAGTGGTCGATATCACAAATGGCGAGGGTGAGGCCCTGGCCGTAGCGTTTGTAGCGCTGCCACTCCAGTTTGATGCGCTGGTTAAAGGCCTCCCGGTTGGGCAGTTCGGTGAGGCTGTCGAAGGTGGCCCGCAGCCGCTCCCGCTCGAGCAGTTTTTGCGTGTGCTGGGACTGCCGCTCCATCAATTGCAGTCGCTCTAGCAGCTTGGGCAGCTCCTCCTGCCAGGGGTTGGCCAGTTGGTTTAAGGCTGAGTGAATGCCGGAGATCTGGGCGCTCACCTCGCGTTTTAAGCTTTCTAAGTCGGTGGCGTTTTTCACGCTTTGGGCCAGCTGGCTTAAGGGTTCGGCCAGGGCGGTGGACTGGTTGCTCACCGCCAGTACAGCGCCCAGCTGCTGGCAGATTTGCGCTAGGTCGTCGTTCACCCGCTCTAGGTAATCAGTCAGCTCGCTATCTAAAGATGATGAGGCCTGGGCGTATAAATCCCGCAGCTCCTCTAGGGCCTCCCCCAATTGTTGCCAGCTTAAGCCGCTGTCGATGCGGGCGCGCAGGTCGGTAACGCGGGGCAGCAGGGCTTCGGTGGGGTTGAGCAGATCCAATAATTGCTGCAGCACCGCCGCTATGTGTTCGGCCACCGGTTGCTGGTCGATGGGCACTTGGCACTTGTGGGTGACGGCGTCCAGTTGTAAGTCTGGCTCGGCGGCGGGGTTGGTGGGGGCCGCCGGGATGGTTTGGTAAAAATCGCTCTGGGCCGGGGCTTCGTCTGCGGGCAGGCGGCGACCGCCGCGCAGGCGCTGCCAGAGGCTCACATCCGGCAGGGCGGCTGCGGCTAGGGCCTGCTCCAGCAGCTGTTGCCAGTCTTCTAAGGCGCGGGCGAGCATGGCGGGGTTGGTGATCTCCCGCTCCAGGCGCTGGATAAACTGGTTGAGGTTCTGCAGGGCCGGTTTGGGCAGGCGCAGGCGGCGCAGGCTGTGGCAGGCGTTAAGTAAAGCGCTAAGGCCGAGGTTTTTCTGTTGGGCCTGAAAGGTTTCTAAGGCTTCGAGGTGTTTTTCCACTTTTTGCAGGGCGGCGCTAAAGTCGCTGCTGGCGCCGGGTTTTAGGCGATCCCGGGCCTGTAGCAGGGCGGTGTCCAGCTCGGAGTTCTGCCCGGACACCGCTGCACTCAGGTGAATATAGGCTCGCCGCAGGGCGCTTTGGCATTCATCCAGGCGCGCTTCTAGGCGCTCGTGTTCATCCAGGGCATCCAGGTATTTCTCCCGCCAGGCATTGGGCGCATCCGTCATGGCTCGTGCTTTCCGAAAATTCTTAAGGTGCCTAAAGTGTAGGCCAAAGTGCGTATATTCTCCGGCCTATCAGTATTTGGGTTGGCCGGGCCCCAAGGTTATTAATCAGAACATCCTGCCGTTTACAACTTCCCATGCCTGCACCCGCCACATACAATGACCGGCTGCCCAGGCCAGGCTGGGGTCTATCCTATGTGTGTACTGCCTCATGTTCGAACAAATACCTCTGCAACGGCCCCTAACGCCGCTCCTCGATAGCCTGG
>DAOQGS010000382.1:0-3999 GCA_035338675.1 Cellvibrionaceae bacterium | reverse complement strand
CTGAAGCGGCCGCTAAGCAGGTGGCGGCCTTTGAGCAGGTACACCTGGGGCCGCTCGCTGCTTGCCCGCACGGGAATCCAACTACTGCCGTTTTTCACCTCCTGGGGCCAATAACCCGGCCCGCCGGGCAGGTCCACCCAGCTGGGCGCAAACACATCCACCGCTAATTTAAAGTCCGCGCCTTTGTCGCTGGCCTGCAGTGTCAGCTCGCCGGGCCAGACGCATTCTTTACGGTCATCCTCGAGCGCCTTAGGGCAAAACTGCTCGGCCTCATCCTCCAGCACCCAGCCCTGCCAATCGGCAAGCAGGCTGGGTAGCTCCAAGGCCCAGCTGCGCGGGGCCAGTAAAGTGAACAACAACAACCATGTTAGGTGGCGGCGCATGGGTAATCCTCACAAGTGAACAATCTGCCCAGCATAAACGACTGGGGCGCTTGGGTTAATCGATGAATGCTCAAGCTCACCATGAGGAAGGCAGCCGGCAGTTGAATCCCCACCAGCATAAAGGTACCTTGGCGCTATTTTGGTGCAGCTATGCCTACTAGCACTTCTAACTCGTCATCCCGGCTTCTTAAACTCCTACTGGGCCAGCGGGAGAAATGGCTTTCCGGCCTCGGCGCCTTTATTGCCATTAGCACAGTGGCCCTGGGAACCCAGTGGCTGCTGCCCCAGGCGGCGCTGGTTATTCTGCCCTCCATGGGCGCCTCGGCGGTGCTGCTGTTTGCCCTGCCCCATGCACCGCTCTCGCAACCCTGGCCCGTGGTGGGTGGGCATTTAATCAGCGGGGTGATTGGGGTGGCGGTGCAGCAGTGGCTGCCCGGTGAATTCGCCGCTGCCCTAGCGGTAGGTGCAGCGATTACCGCCATGTATTTTTTGCGCTGCCTGCACCCACCGGGGGGCGCCACGGCGTTGATGGCGGTGATCGGCGGCGGCGCGGGCTGGGCCTTTGTGTGGCAGGTGTGCCTGCTCAACCTGGTGCTTATTCTGCTGGCCGCCCTAGTGTTTAACGCCCCCTTCCCCTGGCGCCGCTACCCCAACGCCTGGCACAGCAAACCCACCAGCCCCCTGCCCTTTAGTTTTGCCCAGGAGGATTTTGCCGCGGCGATTACCGAAATAGACACCTTGGTGGACGTAAGCCCGGAGGACTTACAGCAGTTGGTGCGCCTAGCCTGCGAACACGCTCAGGCGCAAAAACACCTGGACGCCCCCATAGCCGCAGGCTGCTACTACAGCAATGGCGCCTTGGGCGATAGCTGGGCGGTGCGGCTGGTGCTGGATATTAACCTGGACGAACCCAAGGCCATGCGGCGCAAAGTAATTTATAAAATTGTCGCCGGCGAGGGTTTATACAGCATCCACCTGTGTTCCCTGGGGGAATTTACCGCCTGGGCGCGGCAGCAGGTGGAGCAACACAATGGCCATTACGTACCCCACCGCACGCGCAGCGGCAAAGCCTAATCATCCGGCCACCGCCCGCAACATCCAGGCGGTTTTTTCGTGCACCCGCATGCGGTCGGACGCCAAAGAGGAGGTGGATTCATCATCCGCCGCCTGGGAGCGCTTCAACACCGCCCGGCAGGTTTTGACAATTTGCTCGTGGCCCGTGGTGAGTATCTGCACCATTTCACTGGCGCTGGGCACACCCTCCACCTCTTTAATTTTGCTTAAGCGCGCAAAGGCCTGATAAGTACCCGGCGCCGCCACACCCAAAGCGCGAATGCGCTCGGCTATATCGTCCACCGCCACGGCAAGCTCGGTGTATTGCTCCTGAAACATCAAATGTAATTCGCGAAAATGCGGCCCCACCACGTTCCAGTGGAAATTGTGGGTTTGCAAATACAAGGTGTAGGAATCGGCCAATAATTGGCTTAAGCCCTCAGCAATTTGCAGGCGTTGGGGTTCGTTAATACCTATATCAATCGGGTGCATAGATTATCGCCTCTGCTGTTGTTAATAAGAATTCTCGCTTTATTTAAAAGCCAAGCCAGCTGTGAACACCATAGCAGCACTGACTGCCAAGCGAGAGTTAAAAAAATTTATCGCGCTGATAGGGGGCTGGGCGAGAAGTCGCCTGGCGAATAGGGCTGCGGCAAGAAGTGTAGATTTTTACAGGCGCAGGGATGGCTTCACTACCTGCCCAATGAAATGGGCCGCACACAAAAAAGTAGGCCAGGGAGTATTGTTTGCACTGCCAATATAAAACCCTCTCCCCTTTTCACGAATTGCAGGAGCAATATGCACTGCGAAGCTGCCTTTAAGGCATATCACAGGGAAGTGATTTGTGCACAGGAGGGTTTTAGAGGGGATTATGGGCAAACACAAAGTCAGGCAAATATAGGTACAAAACGCTTTATTTAATCTTTTTATTAACCCGGCGGCAATTAGTACCGGGTTAATAAGGGGCTAGGCGCCGCACATAAACCGCGCCCAGACCTTAGGTTTCCCGCTGCAGCAACGCCCCTAAGCGTTTTAATTTCGGCGCCACTACGGGTGTAGTTAACATGGTGCTGCCCACCGCCATTAATAACAGCGCGGTAAATGTCTCATTGGTAATAATCTGTTTATCCAATAATACGTTGGCAAAAATAATCATAATTAAGGCTTTAGTCTGCAACAGCCAACCAATTAAAGACGCCTCCCCGGGCGCCCAGCGCAGCCATTTACCGGCCAAATGTACACCGGCTAATTTACCGCTAATTGAGGCTACCAATAAAATAGCTGCCACGCCAAATACCGCCATACCGCCTACATCCCAATTGGTGCGCAGGCCGGTGCTTAAGAAAAATACTGGCATTACCGTAAGCAATAAATGGTGGCGCAATAAATCCATATGTTCCTGATTAAACCAATCCGCATCCATCACCGCACCGGCTAAAAACGCCCCCACCATAAAATGCAGGCCGGACCAATCAGCGCCTAAGCCACACAGGGCCAGCCACATAATGCCGGCAAACCAGCGGTCCTTTTCCTCGATAGCACACATTAATTTACGGAATAAAAATGCGGCGGCGGCAAACACCACCAAAAATCCCACCTGGCGCCCTACCCGCTCCCAATCCATCAAAATAACCGCAAGCACACCCCAAATGGCAATATCATCCAAGCTTGCATAACGCAAAATGCGCTGGCCAATGGGCGCGCGCAAAATATCTAATTTTTCCATTAATAAAATAAGAATCGGCAGCGCCGTTACCGCACAGGCCATACCCACGCCTAATACAAATTGCCAAGTCAGCGCTTTGCTGCCCATCCAGCCTTGGTAATTCAACAATCCAAAACCCGCCACACAGCCAAACAGCAACGGCATACCCAAGGCTAAGCCCGCTGTGATGCCGCTTTCGCGGCGATATTGCCAGGCCTTTTTTAAATCCAATTCAATGCCTGCAATCCACACAAACATCATCACGGCCCACCAGGCCACACCGTTTAGGCATTTAATAACATCCGGGGTAAACACAAATTTATAATACTCAGGTTGCCAGGCGCCCATTACACCGGGCCCTAATAAAATGCCCGAAATAATCTGCACCACCACCAAAGGTGCCCAATAGTCGGTACGGCCCAAGCGCCAAATTAAATAAGGCACGGAAAAAATCAGGCACATGGCAATTAAATACAGTTCAGTTACCGAAAGATGCATCACACACTCACTTACAAAAATAAGACCGGCCGCTTTGTACGCGCCCAAGCAGGCTTTGGCCAGGCTTTTACCATCAATTTTTTTTATCACCTAAGCATCAGCACAACTTGCCCCCCATGGCGGCAACACGCGAGAGGGCCGCTGTATGCGCAAGATGCGGCCAGCGCACTTAAATCCCTGGGTAAATTAAGCTAAGGTGGCAGCCCACCTGCACACCTATTTTGCCATGGAGTACACAATGAACCGCATCCTGCTTAGCCTCACTCTGCTGCTGTGCAGCGCTTTTTACCCCTTGGCCTATGCTGATGAGCCAGCAGGAACAGCGCCAAGTAGCGCAGAATTTCTCGCTGCGCTACATGC
>DAOQGS010000381.1:0-4009 GCA_035338675.1 Cellvibrionaceae bacterium | reverse complement strand
CCATATTCAGCGTCTTAGGCACCCTCGCTACGAGTTCAACTGCGGTTTTTAGGTTAAAACGCACTGTAGGCGATATGACCGGTGAGGCTGCGGCTGAGGCCCTGGCTGTTGGGCTGGAAGCGCTCAATACTGAGGCCGAGGCTGAGGTTTTTGATGGGTTGGTAGGTAAAGGCCACGCCGCTGCTGACGAGGTCGTCCTCATCCTGGAAGCTTGCCGATTCCCAGCGGGTGAAGGCACCCAGGCTGAGGCTGGGTTGCCACTGCCAGTCTAGGTGCGCGCTGAGGCTTTGGTTGCTGTCCTGTTCATCTGGGCCACCTTCACCTAGGTGTTGGCTGTATTCGCCGCTGACCCCTGCGCTGACGCTGGACCACAGATAGGTCAGGCCACCCATTAGGTAGAGGGATTCCCGGCCGCTGCCGAGGTTTTTAGACGGCTCGGCGTTGGCGGCTTTTACCCCGCTGCCGAGGCTTAGCTCCAGGTTGTCGCTGGGTTGCCAGTAATAGTTGGCTTCCAAGCGGGCATCGCCCAGGCCGGATACTGTCTCGTCTTCTGCCGTGTTGGCCTGGGCCAAACAGCGATCGATGGTTTTTTGATTGACGCGTCCTAGGCGCAGCCAGCGGGCCAGTTTTTGCGGTTTGGCGGCTTGTATGCGGGCGCATAGGTTGGGGGTTCTACCCGGTTCAATTTGGTAATTGGCATCCATGCTGATCAATGGCAGGCTGAATGTGAGGTCCCAATTGTCGTCCCGCCAAAGGCTGCTCAGTAACAGCTGGGTTTGTGCTTGGCTGGGTTGTTCGTCGTAGGCCTGTTGGCTGTGGGACAGGTTGGCTCGGGCCTGCCAATCCAGTTCGGCCAGGGCAGGTGCGGCGGCCAGTGACAGGGTTAAGGCGGCTAGGGGCGGCAAAGCTGAAGCGGGAAAATTCATGGCATACCTTATTGGTTAAGACGACGTTGGATCAGCCGTTCGCGGGCTTTTTGGCGCTGCTCTGGGCTCATGGCGCGGATTTTTTGCCGTATGGCCTGGCGCTGCTCCGGGCTTAGGCTGCGCCATTTGCTGCGCAGGGCTTCCTGCTCGCTAGGGGGCAATTGTTTAAACCAGGCCCAGCGCTGTTTTACTTCGGCTTGCTCCTCTGGACTCAGTTGTTGAAAGCGTTGAAAGTTGGCTCTGAGCTGCTGTTTTTCTTCGGGCTTAAGAGCCTGCCAGCGGGCGAAGCGCTCGCGCACCTGGGCGCGCTGATCTTCCGGCAGAGCGGCGTACTGCTGGGCCCTTTGCAGCAGTTTCTCCCGTCGCTTCTGGGGCAATTGGGGCCATTTGTCTTTTAAGGGGGCCAGCAGGCTCTGCTGCTCGGCAGTAAGTGACGACCAGCTGGTATCGGCGGCCCACACCTGTGTGCCTAGGCTGCACATGATCAGTAGCAGGATGATGAATTTCATAGTTCCTCCTTCGCGCCTTTGTTGTCGGGCTTGGGCGTGGGCAATAGGGATTCTTTGGGCGGTGGTATTTCTTCGGGGGCGGGCAGGCGGCCGCTGTCATCGGCCAGCTCGTCGTACAGCTCCCAAAATTCGCTGTCCAATGGCGCCTCCTGTGCGGCTTGCGGTCGCGGGGCGGTGGCCTCTGCCCGCGCGCCTGCGGCCCCCATCAGGGCGAGCGCCCACAGGCTAGCGTGCAACAGCCTGAGGCTTGGGCTTCGGGGTAGATTCAGACGGCTCATGTCTCGTCCACCTCAGCCAGGCTTTCCAACAGGTCGATTTCGTTGAGCAGCTGGTCATCAGTCTGCAAAATTTCCAGGGCCATGGCGTCGGTATCTGGCGGCGGGGCATGCCAGGTGAGCATGCCCAGGGCCAGCAGCAGCGATGCGGCTAAGGCCCAGTGCCAGTGGGTTTTTTTCTGCCCTAAGGCCTGCGCCCTACTTGCCGCCAAGGCCGCCTGGGTGGAGCGAGGCAGTTGCTCGGTGGCCTGGTTGAGGCTCTTCACCAGGGCTTGGCTGAATTGCGCTGCGGCGTCTGCCTCTTGGCGGGATGGATCAGTGTGATGGTCAGTGGGCATAGCTGGGCTCCTGTGGGGCAGGGCAGGTCAAGGCGGTGTTGAGTTTTGTAAGGGCGCGGGCGTAGTGGGTTTTAACACTGCCGCTGCTAATCCCCAGGGCCTGGGCCGTGGCCTCAGTATCAAAACCCTCCCAGGCGCGCAGCAAAAAACATTGCCGCTGGCGCAGGGGTAATATCTCCAGGGCGTTTAACACCCGCTGTACATCCTGCTGGGCCATAAGTATCGCCGCCGGGTTGATGTCGCGGGGGTCTAGGATGCGCTCCCAGGGGTCAGAGTCGTTTTCATCCGCATCTAATTGGCAATAGAGGCCCTGTTGGCGGTGCCGGGCGCGCACCCAATCGACGATTTTGTGCTGCAAAATCCGTTGGAATAACTTCGGCCACTCTTCGGCACCGTGTTCGCGATAGTGCTGCACCAGCTGCAGCATGGCGTCTTGCACTATATCCAAGGCGTCCGCTTCCCGGCGGGTGGTGAGCAGGGCGCTTTGATAGGCGCGCCGCTCAGTGGCCGCAAGAAATTGCTCCAGCGCCAGCTCCTGGCGCTTGCGATTGAAAAATGCCAACACGGCCATGGGGTTTAATTAGTTGCGAGTGGTGTGGGTGTTGCGGTGGAACACCTTACCCTGGCCGTTTACCCGCGTGACATCCACCGAGCGCTCCCCCGGGCTGCGCTCTACCACTTTGAGCTTTTCGCGGGTTTTACCGTTGGGGGTTGTTTGGGTGGTTTCTTTAATGAATCCATTTTCGGTCGGGGTGCGGGTGGAATCTTTGCTGTAGGTTTTGCCGTTAAATTTTGTACCGTCCACTGAACGGGTTACTACACCGGTCGAAGGATCGCGATTTACCTCAGTGTGGCGCTCGGCGACCTTGCCATCGGGGCGGGTGATTTCCTTATTGCGCACCCACCCATTGGCGGTGGCGTCCTGGTCAACCGAGACGGTGGTGGTGCCTTTGGCGCTGGTTCGCACGGTTTCGCGTTCAAAGGAGCGGGCGGTATCTGCCATAGCCGCGGCACTGAGTGCACAGAGCCCGCTTAAAATAATGCTGTTGACTAAATAGTTCATGCTGATGCCTCTGCCTGTTGATGAGGTTAATTATGGGCCACTTAAGATTGTGGCCCGGTGTTGCCGCTGGTTTTTTGCCAGTTACCTCTATTAACGCGGGGGCTGCGGGTTGGTTGACAGGTGGGGGCAATTTTTTTGCTGGCCCGAACCCTGTTTGCGGCGGCCAGGATACCGATGAGCGCCGCAGGTGCCTATTACTGAAGTTGTGTTGGCCGGGCGCTGTGTTATTTAAAGCCTGCCCGAGTAATGTCAATCAGTTATGCATTTTGGCCTATTTGCAGAGTACCTAGCGCCAGCCCCCGGCCCAAAGTCATTAAGTTATGGGAAAGGCCCGCTATAGCGTCGGTTGGAAGAGCGCAGCGACTTCCGACATCCATCCGCCAGACCAAACTATAGCTACGGCAGGGATTCTGCGGGATGTCGGAATTCGCTGTGCTCTTCCAACCAACGGGTAAAGATTCATCTCAAAACTCTTTACTTAATAACACTGCCTCCCAGCCTCCCCCTTTTTAAGGGGAGTATGGCTAAACACAATCCCTGCTAATTTTAGCGCGTGCCCGTATCCGTCAATCCTGGCTGCCCTTAAGTTTTTGATCCTTAAACAGAATTTTTAGACTGTTTTTTTACAACGGCTGATTAATAGAGGTGTAGCGCTATAATTTTAAAACGGCAGCGAATTTACCGATGCCTGTGCAGACTGGAGTGTGGTTTTAGCCTGTTTTTATAGGTTAAACGCAGCTTGTCGGTTGCTAAACGCCCTATCGGTGGGCGTTAAATTCTCTGCAACCTGTGTGAATGGTTAGGTGTAAACGTTAGGCTATGCATTCGGATTATTTAGATAAACACATATTTGAAGGCTTAAAAGCCTTAGCGGCGAGCGCCTTTCCCAAATGGTGTG
>DAOQGS010000380.1:0-4013 GCA_035338675.1 Cellvibrionaceae bacterium | reverse complement strand
TGTATTTAGGCGCAGTGGTGGATCGTTCTACCCGCCGTATCGTGTTCATGGCGTCTACCGAAGGCGGTGTGGAAATCGAAAAAGTAGCTGAAGAAACGCCAGAAAAAATTCTTAAAGCCGTTATCGATCCTTTAACTGGTGCGCAGCCCTATCAAGCCCGCGAACTGGGCTTTAAATTGGGCCTAAACAGCGAACAAATTAAGCAGTTCACCAAGATTTTTATCGGCTTGGCAAAAATGTTCCAAGACTTTGACTTTGCCCTGCTGGAGATTAACCCGCTAGTGATCACCAAACAAGGCAATCTGCACTGCCTGGACGGCAAAATTAATATCGACGGCAACGCCCTGTTCCGCCAACCCAAAATTAAGGCCATGCACGATCCTTCACAGGAAGATGCCCGTGAAGCCCACGCCTCCGCTTGGGAATTAAACTACGTTGCCCTCGAGGGCAACATCGGTTGTATGGTGAACGGCGCAGGCCTCGCCATGGGCACCATGGACATAGTGAAATTACACGGCGGCCAGCCAGCTAACTTCCTCGACGTAGGTGGCGGCGCCACTAAAGAGCGCGTGGTTGAGGCGTTTAAAATTATTCTCTCCGACGATAACGTTAAGGCCGTCTTGATCAACATCTTCGGCGGTATCGTGCGCTGCGACATGATCGCTGAAGGTGTAATTGGCGCGGTAAAAGAAGTGGGCGTAAAAGTGCCTGTGGTTGTGCGCCTTGAAGGCAACAACGCCGAGCTCGGCGCTAAAGTACTGGCCGACAGCGGCCTGAACATCATCGCTGCCACCAGCCTGACAGATGCTGCGCAGCAAGTGGTAAAAGCCGCGGAGGGTAAATAATGAGCGTATTAATCAACAAAAATACCAAGGTGCTCTGCCAGGGTTTTACCGGTTCACAAGGTACACTCCACTCAGAACAAGCCATCGCCTACGGTACCAACATGGTAGGCGGTGTAACCCCCGGTAAAGGCGGCCAAAAACACTTAGGTCTGCCTGTATTTGACACCATGAAAGATGCCGTGGCGGATACCGGTGCCGATGCCACCGTAATTTACGTACCTGCGCCTTTCTGTAAAGACTCCATTTTGGAGGCAGCCTACAGCGGCGTGAAGCTGATCGTGTGTATCACAGAAGGTATTCCAACCCTCGATATGCTGCAGTGTAAAGTGCGTTGTGACGAATTGGGCGTGCGTTTGATCGGCCCTAACTGCCCAGGTGTAATCACTCCCGGCGAATGTAAAATCGGCATCATGCCCGGTCATATCCATTTACCTGGCCGCGTGGGTATTGTTTCTCGCTCCGGTACCCTTACCTATGAAGCCGTGAAGCAAACTACTGATTTCGGTTTTGGCCAATCCACCTGCGTGGGTATAGGCGGTGACCCAATCCCAGGCTCCAACTTCATTGACATTCTCACCCTGTTCCAAAACGACCCGCAAACGGAAGCGATTGTCATGATCGGTGAAATTGGCGGTACCGCCGAGGAAGAAGCGGCAGCCTTTATCAAAGCCAATGTTAAAAAGCCCGTTGTGTCCTACATCGCAGGTGTAACTGCGCCTCCCGGCAAACGTATGGGCCACGCAGGTGCCATTATTTCCGGTGGCAAGGGTACAGCGGCGGAGAAATTCGCGGCTTTACACGATGCTGGTGTTGCCACAGTTAAAAGCTTGGCCGATATAGGTAAAACCTTGAAAGAAGTTACTGGCTGGTAATTATTGCTCGGTAATAAAAAACCGCCCTGGGCAGCCTCGGCGGTTTTTTTATGGGTTTTATTCGTCAGTGACAGCTAGATCAAATATTAGGAGTTATAGCCAAACCGATATTTTTAACCCCAAAAAAGAATTAAATCCTCAGCCTTAGACCACTGCAGAAAGGTTTAACTGGAGAGGGAATATTGAGCAGTTATTTCCCTGTTTCTTTTCCTGTTTTAGGCTTCAAATATCCATGCATATCCAACCAACGCACAAAACTGTCGAACCAGCCTGTGCTAGTGGTGGGTTTGGGGTACATGCCGAAGCCGTGGCCGCCTTGTTCGAATAAATGAAACTCCACCGGGCGTTTGGCCGCGCGCCAGCTGTCGATGAGGCCATAGCCTGCGTTGGCGAAAAATGGGTCGTCTGCCGCTAGGGCCGCAAACAGTGGGGGCGCGTCGGCGGGTACGTCCACTTTGGTTAAGGGGCCATAGATATCGCCGATAAACGCCGGTTTGGCTTCTTTGCTGTAGAGGGTGGTGGAGATGGTGAGCATGGCACCCGCCGAAAAGCCGATCATACCGATGCGATCTGGGTCAACGCGCCATTCTTTAGCCCGCGCGCGCACCAGGGCAAAGGCTGCCTGGGCGTCGGCGATTTGCACGGCAAATTCTACCGCTGGGTCTTGCTCGGCGAGTGGCCGATTGGCGCGGCTGGCGCCGGAGAACATCTCGGCCATGGCTTTTTCGAAGGCGGCCATTTCGGCGGGGGTTTGTTTTAGGCGATATTTGAGAACAAAAGCCGCCACGCCTTTATCGGCAAGGGCTTTTGCTACGTCCCAGCCCTCATTGCTCATAGACAGAGTGCGAAAACCGCCTCCAGGGGCGACTATAACCGCCGCTCCTGAAGCCTTGCGTTTTGAAGGTAAAAAGGGTGTTAGGGTGGCTACAGTTACATTGCGCGCAAACACGCTGCCAAATTGGCGGTGCCAGGACTCCTGGGCGGTGGCGTCCGCTAGGGGGCCGGTTCCCAGTTCAATTGCGGTGGGCTGGGCTGGAGTGGTTATCGGAGTCATCACCTCATCAACTGCGAATGCGCGCGTGGCTATTTGGCAGCTGAAGGCGGAGAGAGCAAGGGTGAGCCCGATTAAAAAGCGGTTGAAAAGGGTTTTGCGAGGGGTGGCGGTCATTTAATTTCCTATGGTCTGTTGTTATCTACTCGTGCCAGTTATCTGTAGGGCTCTTTTGCGGTGAACTAATCGACACTGGTCATATGATAATACAGTGCGGCGTAATTAAGTGGACAGTGGTTGTAGCGGTTGAACTTTGCATTTTTAACAATTATTAGCCTTGTAGTCTTTTTGTTGCTAACAAAATGCGCGTGCCGCTTAATTGGGCGTGAAATGTCCATTCAAAACCTGAATATTGCAATAGATGCCATGCCCAGGCCAAATGCCGTTTTTTTGCAGCCTGCGTGGGAGTTCAATCTTCTTGGGCAGTCTACCTCTGTGAGGCGTTAATTATGTTTGCATATGTGCAAATTTTGTAAACGCAGAAGTTTATTTTCGCAGCAGGAGTGGTGTGTTTATTTTTAGCTTGGTGGCGCGATGTGTTTTATAAAATTAATGTGCATGTGTGCGCAATCAATTTTCAGAAACTCTGAATAAGTATGCAGGCGGGGATATTTGAAGCTGTAGCCAGGACGCGTATGGCGCTACAAGTTGCTGGGTTCGTGTTTGTTACACTTTATTCCCTAATTCATAGTTGATTTTAATTAAACCTATTGAACTCAATGCGATTGGCGAGTGTTGCGCTTTTGGCGCTGTGTGGCAGGCGTTAAATAGCTTTTGCGAGAGCCAAAATAAAAAAGCGCGCAAAATAAATTTGCGCGCCGTGTGAATATCCCCTCAAAACCTTAGGGTGGCTATACGGTTAGTGAACGAACGTATGGACTTGCTGCTGGCGGCTGAAACTCACGGGTGTTGGATCCACCTGCGGTTTAATGAGTTTAAACGTGGGTTGAATGCGCGGATTTAGTACTAATGGGTCATTAATTCTCGGAATTAAACTGCGGCAGGATTTTACCGCCAAGTCCTCAAGAATTTGCCCGCGACGGGTTAAATCATCGAATTTTCGGCTGACGCCGATCTCGCCGCCCGGGTCGGTCACCACTACGCCGCCCTGCACAAAACTGGATAATGCCGCTGGAAATGTGGTGGGTTTTACATGGGTAAATTGGGTGAGGGTTTCCCCGGAGTGGCAGTCGTCGCAGGTGTTCAACGATAACTTATGGCGAACGGTGCCGGTTGGGGTTGGTG
>DAOQGS010000379.1:0-4021 GCA_035338675.1 Cellvibrionaceae bacterium | reverse complement strand
CCGCCACTATGCCGCCCCAGCTGCGGTGCATCAGCCATCCGATATAGGTGGCCAGCTGCTGCGCCTCCGGCCCCGGCAGCACCATGCAGTAATTCAATGCGTGTAAGAAGCGCTTTTCGCTGATCCAGCGGCGACGCTCCACCAGCTCCTGATGCATGATCGATATTTGGCCCGCAGGCCCACCAAAACTGATAAAGCCCAATTTGAGCCAGAAACGAAAGGCCTCCCAAAAGCTAACACTGGAGGGTGGTTGATCAGTTGCCGCAGCGGGTGTTGTCATGATGCTCATACCTTTTCGATAAATGCGCTCAGCAGCGCGTCGAATACGCCGCAGGCTGCGCTTAAGAGTTGATCGTCATCCTCAAGGGTATTGCGCAAGCCCCATAGGATTTGTTCAAGGCCACTGGCTTCAGGGGGTTGCACACCACCGGTATCCAGGTAATGCACCACTGCGCCCAGGCGCTGCAGCGCTGGTTGTTGCAGGTCAAAACTGGCCAGCAGCACCTCAAAGGTGACCATGGCCCCGACGTGGCTGAAGGTGGCACCGTCAAAGTCAAACCCCAGGGCATGGGGCGGGCAATCCTCCGGTGACTCCAGCCAGATAAACCGCGCAGTTGCATCGATGTAGCGCCGGATCAGCCAAGCACTGGCGAGGCGATCCACCCAGGGGCGCCTGCGGGTGGCCCAATAACGCTCCGCATAGTTGCTGGGATCAAGTAGCTCAATAGCGCCCGCCATCGGGTGCGGCTCATCGGGTGACACCAAACGATTAAGCTGTACTTCCGCCGCCACCAATGCCGCTTCGGTTTGGGTGAGCGCCGCAGTGGGGAAATAATCAATTGCCACAATACCCGCCAAGGCTTTGCGCAACTTACGCAACTGTTTAATGGCGCTCGCTAGGGAGTCCGCGCTGAATGTCGCCTGCAGTTTGGAGAGTTCCTCAAGTAGCAGGGCGTATTCCTCCTGGCGGTCAAACAGCGCAGGGAAATTGGCCTCGGTGTCATCTGCAACCTGCAAAATAAAGGCAGTACCCCCAGATGCCTGCACATCGTCTTGAATCGATGCAAACAACTGCCTACCGCTTGCCCGATTGGGCAGCAGATACACGCCATCGCGCAGCACGGCGACACCGGACGCCTTCAGTGAGCGCCAGGCGCGCATCCGCACGGTGGCGTTTTGAGTGGGCAGCGACAAAACCAACGCGATCCACTCGTTCATGGGCAACTCTTGAATCATTTCCTAGGCCTGCTGCAGCGCTGCCTTAAACCGCGCGGACACGTTCTCCCAATTAATAATGCTAAAAATAGCGCTGGTGTATTCACTGCGGCGGTTCTGGTAGTGCAGGTAATAGGCGTGCTCCCACACATCCAGTACCAGCAGGGGAATAACACCCCAGGTGGTCAGCTTTTGATGGTTTTCACACTGCAATAGGGTGAGTTTTTGCGTGCTCGGCAGGTAACCCAAAATCCCCCAGCCACTTCCTTCAACACTGTTGGCAGCCGCCAGTAACTGGGCTTTTAACTTATCAAACGACCCAAAGTGCAGGTCGATGGCTTTGGCTAATTCCGGTGAGGGGGCACCCCCTGTGGGGGAGAGGTTTGTCCAATAAATGGTGTGCAATATGTGGCTGGACAGACTAAAGGCCAGCTCTTTTTCATAGTGTTTGATCAGGGCAAAGTCACCCGTGTCGCGGGCATGGGCCAGGGCCTCTTCCGCTTTTTTGGCATTGGCTACAGCCGGTTTATGGTGGAATTGGTAATGCAGTTCAACTGTGCGCGCGTCAATTACCGGTTCCAAGGCGTTATAGGCATAGGGCAGGGGCTCGGCAGCATACTTGCCCGTTGCATCGGTCAAGCGGTCGGCGTATGGGGGTTGTTCTGTTTTCTTAGCCTTAGTGTCTTTGGCAAACGCCGCACTGGAGAGTGCAAGCCCGGCGGCCAATGCCGTTGATTCTTGTAGGAGCGTTCGTCGACTGGTCATATAAAGAGCCTGCACGCGGGAGAGAGCGGCGAATATACCACCTCGTCCATATGGGTGTGTAGAGCTATAAACAAGTTTGTAAGTATATTTACTGATTTGCTCTGCCCTGCGCCTGGGATACTGCTCTCAGGCGCAATGTACAAGGCTGCCAACGTATCGTTCACCTTGGCGCAACCCTGGTGTTATCCGGCTATGGCTGTGTTGTACTTGGTAAACAAGGGCAGGAAGGCCGCTGGTGTTCACACCTAAGCGGCGCAGTTGAGAAAGGAGGGTGTTAGTGAACTGCGCTAACCCCCTGAGTGTAGCGGCTAAATTAAATCACCTGCGCCAAATCGCCTTTATTTTCCAACCAGGATTTACGATCCCCGGCGCGTTTTTTCGCCAATAACATATCCATGATTTGATTGGTGGCAAGGCTGTCATCAATCACTAATTGCACCAGGCGGCGGGTGTCCGGCGACATGGTGGTTTCGCGCAATTGCAGCGGGTTCATTTCACCCAAGCCTTTAAAGCGCTGCACATTCACCTTGCCTTTTTTCTTCTCCGCCGCGATACGCTCCAAAATGCCGAGTTTTTCGCTTTCATCTAAGGCGTAATAGACATCCAGGCCCACATCGACGCGAAATAGCGGCGGCATGGCTACAAACACATGGCCCGCCGCCACCAATGCGGGGAAGTGGCGCACAAACAGGGCGCATAGAAGAGTGGCGATGTGTAAACCGTCCGAGTCCGCATCGGCGAGGATACAAATCTTGTGGTAGCGCAGGCCGGAGAGGTCATCTGAGCCTGGGTCTATACCCATGGCCACGGAAATATCGTGTACTTCTTGGGAGGCTAAAACCTCTGCACTTTCCACTTCCCAGGTGTTCAGGATTTTGCCGCGCAGGGGCATGATGGCTTGGTATTCCCGATCCCGCGCCTGCTTGGCAGAGCCACCGGCCGAGTCTCCTTCCACTAAAAATAATTCACCCCGCGCAGGATCGGCGCTGGAGCAGTCGGCAAGTTTGCCCGGTAGAGCTGGGCCCTGAGTGATTTTTTTTCGCTCGACTTTTTTGCTTGAACGCACACGTTTTTGCGCGTTGGATAAACAAAATTCGGCCAGGGCCGCGCTTTGGTCGGTGTGTTGGTTGAGCCATAAACTAAAGGCGTCTTTGGCCACACCGGAAACAAATGCCGCCGCCTCGCGGGAGGATAAACGCTCTTTGGTTTGGCCGGAGAATTGAGGGTCCGCTAATTTGCTGGAGAGGACAAAACTGATGTTATTCCAAATATCCTCCGGGGCAAGCTTAATGCCGCGGGGGATTAAATTGCGCATTTCGCAGTAGTCGCGCATGGCATCTAACAGCCCGGTGCGCAGACCGTTGACGTGGGTGCCGCCCTGGGCGGTGGGAATCAGGTTAACGTAACTCTCCTGCACCAGCTCACCGCCCTCGGGCAGCCATTGCACGGCCCAATCCACGGCGGCGTGTTCGGAGGCGAAGTGGCCCACAAATGGGTTGGGGGGCAGCACTTCAAAGCCCTGGGTGCTGGCCGCGAGATAATCTTTTAAGCCGTCTTCGTAGTACCAATCGTCTTTATCGCCGGTGGCTTCATCTAAAAAACTCACCCGCAAACCGGGGCAGAGCACGGCCTTGGCGCGCAGCACATGGCGCATGCGGGAGACGGAGAATTTAGCGGTATCAAAGTATTGTGGGTCCGGCAAAAAACGCACGGCGGTGCCGGTTTGGCGTTTCGGGCAGGTATCCACTACATGCAGGTCTTTGGATTTATCGCCGTTTCTAAAGCCGATGCGGTGCACCTGGCCGTCCCGTTTGATGGTGACTTCGAGGATTTTGGACAGGGCATTCACCACAGAAATACCCACACCGTGCAAACCGCCGGAGAATTGATAATTTTTGTTGGAGAATTTACCGCCCGCGTGCAGGGTGGAGAGAATTACCTCAACTCCTGGCTTGCCCTGCTCGGGGTGAATATCCACCGGCATGCCCCGGCCATCATCGGTGACGCTAACCGAGCCGTCTTTATGCAGGATCACATCAAT
>DAOQGS010000378.1:0-4052 GCA_035338675.1 Cellvibrionaceae bacterium | reverse complement strand
ATTAGCTCCTGGCAGGAATATATCGACAATTTAGGCAATTTAAGCCAAGCCATTGTCAGCAGCCTCAAAAAGAAAGCCAGGCAAACCCTTTTGTTTGACACCATGGGCACAGAGTTAAGCGGCGCTAAATTACTCACCGCCGCCATCACCTTTGCTAAACGCATAAAGCAACAACCTGAGCCTGCGGTGGGTGTTTTATTACCCACGGGGGCCGCTGGTGTGATTTGCAATATAGCCGCTTTATTTAGCGGTAAAACCCTGGTGAATTTAAATTACACCGCAAGCCAAGAGGCGCTGTTATCCGCGCTGGAGCAAGCCGGTATTCGCACCGTGTACACAGCTGAGCGCTTTTTAACGAAGCTCGCCGCAAAGGGTATGCCCCTTGAAACCATGCTCAGCGGCGTACAACTCATTAAATTAGAGGAATTTGCCAAAACCATTACCCCGCGCGAAAAACTGCTCACACTTTTTTGGGTGCACCTCTTACCCTCCTGGCTGCTGCAAAAAATTTATACCACTCCTGTGGCCCCAGAGGCCTGCGCAGTGGTGTTATTTTCCAGCGGCAGTGAAGGCGCACCCAAAGGCGTACAAATTAGCCATAAAAATTTATTAGCCAACGTCAAACAAATTACCGACGTGTTAAACATGGAAGATAACGATGTAGTCATGGCCAATTTACCGCTGTTTCACGCCTTTGGTTTAACCGTGACACAATTTTTACCCCTGGTGCAGGGCTTGCCCATGGTGTGCCACGCGGACCCAACAGACGTATTAGGCAGCGCCAAAGCCATCGCCACTTATAGAGCCACTATTTTATTTGGCACCAGTACGTTTTTACGCCTGTATGTACGCAATACCAAAATACAACCCTTGATGTTAAACAGCTTGCGTTTTGTAGTAGCCGGGGCGGAAAAACTCCACGCTGAAGTGCGCAGCGGCTTTAGCCAGAAATTTAATATTGCCATTTATGAAGGTTATGGCGCCACCGAAGTAGCCCCGGTGGCAAGCGTTAATCTGCCCGATAAATTAGAGCTGGAAAGTTGGCAGACACAATTGGGGCAGCGGGCAGGCTCTGTGGGTATGCCGCTGCCCGGCACCAGTGTGAAAATTGTCGACCCGCAAACCTTTATTGAACTGCCTACCGGCGAGGCAGGCATGATATTAATTGGCGGCCCTCAGGTGATGGTGGGTTATTTAAATAATCCAGAAAAAACCGCCAGTGCCATTAAAGAAATCGACGGCATGCGCTGGTATGTGACCGGTGATAAAGGCTACATAGACGAGGACGGTTTTATATTTATTGTCGATCGTTATTCCCGCTTTGCCAAAATTGGCGGCGAGATGATTAGCCTCAGCCAGGTGGAAACCGCCATCAAAGAGCAGATCAACAACCCTGAAATAGACGTGGTGGTAATTAATTTGCCCGATGATAAAAAAGGCGAAAAATTAATTGCCCTGCACGAGGCACCACTGGATACCGATAATCTGCGGCAACAATTACAGGCGGCAGGGCTTAATCCCCTAGCCATTCCCGGCCAATGGTGTTTGGTGGCGCAACTGCCTAAATTAGGCTCGGGTAAAACGGATTTTAGTGCGGCGAAAAAACTGGCCGAAGAGGCTGCACGCTGATAGCGAAATCCGCTGAATATCTTGTTACCTCGTTCCCACGCTCTGCGTGGGAACGCATACCGGGTGACGAATCGAGAGAAGATATTTGCCCGAGAATAGGCGTTCCCACGCAAAGCGCTGAGAAACGGGAACGAGATTAAGAGCACCGAGATTAATAGCATCGAGATTAATAAGGCGCGCGGTGTGGCGGCAATAACCTGTATTCGTTGCTGCGGGCAAGATCTGAGCACTTACAGTGAAAAAAGCACTCGCCCGATTGTTGCCAACCTGCCGCAGATTTTTTACTCCTGAGTTTGCCCTATTGGCTGGCAGCGCTAACCACTGCCACAAATACCGGCCACCACTACAAAATTTCTTCCTGAGCGGGCAACACAATTACCGGAGCGCCCTGAGCATCACTTTGCGTCGCTTTTTGTTGGCCACCGCCGGCCACTTGCATATTGCCCACTTGCACCACCAGCGCCAACGCTCTGCCCGCCACTTCACCATCGGCCGTTTCGCTGTGCACAATTAAATTAATTACCCAGCGGCCATCCAGTAGCGCTTTTACTGGCAAATTAAAACTCGCCAGCTGATCAGAGCCAACTTCTAAATTAATTTCCTCTGGCCCTTGCACCATCAGGCCTTTATTTTCGGCGCTGATATGCAGGGTAATTTTTTGCCCTGGCGTGCCAGTGAGATCCACCGCAAGCTTATCCACCTGGCCAGGTTGCAGATTAAAAAATTCCCGGCCGCTGATGGCAATTTCCGCGCCGGGTTTGCGCGCACAACCATGAGCATGGATTGCCGCCGGGTTAAAAACACTGGGTTTACTTAAAGTGGCAAAATTAAATTCCCCTACCCCGGCTTGGGCGTTGAAGGCAATTTGGCTAGCGGCAATAATAAGCAGGCTGGTTAATTTCATACAATTATCCCTGGGTTAAACTTACAGAAAAACACATTTTGCCGCCGGTATTCGGGTCATCATCGGCATTGGCAGAATCGTACACTTCCAGGGTATAAACGCCTTGGCTGAGTTTTTTGCTCACGGTTTCAACACCGGCTTTATCTAAAGTGGATTGCAAAGCAAATTTGCCATTGCGCCAGAGGCGTAAATCCGGGTCGGTAGTACTGGCACCTTTTACGCTGATGGTGTATTGGCTATCGCTGGGAATAGTCACCAATAAATAGCGGCGCACATCGGCCCCATTGGTTTCCTGCCAATGATTATTACTGCACACTTCTTTGCTAACACCAGGGGATAATTGTTCGTAAATAGGCAGCATAGTGCTATAGCCAGAATCGTTAGTTTCCCCTGCGCCGTACATGCCAGTACCATAAATAGCCTGATTATTCATTAATGCCGTAATTGCACTCTCCGCTTGCGGGTTGTTGCGTTTAATCAACTCAATCGAGGGGTAAATAGAGGTTAAACCTGGAAAGTTTATATAATCGCTGCTGTGCAGCGCCGCCAAAATGGGTTTAAAGCCTAAGGAAACTGTATCCACGCCATCATTGTTGCTATCAAAAATATCGTACAACACACTGTGAATGGAGCGTTCATTAAACCAACCCTTAGCAAAACCCTGGTTGTCCTCCACATCAAATTTAAAGGTTTGGCTTTGGGTTGCCCCCATGGAATCGCGGTATACACTGTCGCCCCCCGCCATACCGGAAAACGCATTGCCCCAACCTTCACCAAACGCTACGCGCATATCCACGCGGCTATCCAAATTATGGGCGCCACCTAGGCTTTCACTGCGGGACAGTTTATCTTCAATAAAATGGCCTAATTCATGTTGAATCACACCGCGATCATATTCGTCGGTGTCGTTATTCTCTTTACCGAGAATATAAATGGTATTGTCGTAACTGGAATACATGGAGCTACCGATAAAACCCAGCGCATAATTACCCGTTGCCGAAACATTATTTTCGCTCCAACGCACGTGCAATTCAGGCAGATTTAAGCTTGGGTCGGCGCTTGCGACCAGATTTAAGCCATCGTAAATCGAATCTAAAATGGCAAAGGGTGCAGCGGCGCGGGTTTGGCTGTAACTGCCATTAGCCCAACCGCTGCCCGCGCGCAAATTACGCACTTGCGTACTGTTACTGCCGCTGCTGACTAAACTGCCTTCTAATACATAACCTGCATTGCTATTAGTATTATCGGCAACATCCACCGCCCAGGTGGGGTTTGTATTTTTTAATTGCGCTAATACGCGTACTTTAACTTGAGTATTAGCTTTTACCGCAAATTGATAATTGCCCTGGCTATCGCTTAGTGTGCTGGCCAGCACCTCATTTTGGCTGCCCATTAATTGCACCACCACACCCCGTGCAGGCATGGCGCTAATTGCGCTGTAATTAAGGCCACCATTGGGCAAATGGCCCACGCGATCGTAGCTAATAGTACCGCTTAAGGCCACTTGTGCCACAGCACC
>DAOQGS010000377.1:0-4072 GCA_035338675.1 Cellvibrionaceae bacterium | reverse complement strand
GCTTCTTTTTCTAGCCGGGGGCTGTGATGCATTTCGGAGTTGACTCTCCCACCTTTTTTATTTGTGTAATTAATGGTTGGATGCCTCATTAACCTAAGATGGGTATTAGAAAATAATGCGAAGCCTAAATGTTTGTTCAGGGGGCTTGCTGCTTATTTGGGCTGAATATAGCCAATTAATCAGGCCTTCATGGCTTTTCCTATGGCCGATTAAGCGCTTAACCAATCAATCTCCGTGGGGATATTTGTCGATCTGAGATCCAGCTTGGTGAGTGCGGGAAGTCTTCATCCCTATGCATAGGTAGAACCTTTTCCTTCGTGTGCACCAATTAGGGCCCGCTCTGCCCAGTTGTAACCGCAAAAACTCTTCGGGTTCCTCCAATTAGACGAGCACTTAAAACGCCCATACGCCATAACGAAATTTATCGGTGCGCCACATTGCGTTAAATTCGTGCAAATGCATTATGTTGGTGCGTATATCCCTCCTGTCACCCCATTTCTATGTCGAGTTTACTGCTTCAGGCCAGATGGTTTCTGTGTTTGGACGTGTTGGCTTGCTTCCTGCTAAAGAGTTTTTACACCAGGCACACAACAATCTAAAAGAAGCTTGGCATTTGAGAATCAGTTTTTCTGATGATTTTGCTATCACTTTGGAGGAGACATCCATGAAATTTACTAAAAGCTTATTGGCAACCGCTGTTGCGGCCTTGGCATCTGCAAGTTTATTCGCCCCTGTAGCCAATGCGGAGGTGAGCGGTTCGGTGGGCGTTGCGAATATGTACTACTGGCGTGGTTTGGATTTGGGAACAGGTGATCCGCAGGTTTCCGGTGACCTTAAATTTTCAGAGTCAGGATTCTATGCGGGTATTTGGGGCGGTTCGGGGGATTCTGTCGGTGGTACCGAGTACGACCTCTACATCGGATATGGTAATACCATAGGTGACATCTTTAAATATGATTTTAGTCTATGGACCTACAGCTACCCCAGCGCGCCTGAAACCTCAACCTCAACTTCTTACAAGGTTGTTGGAAGCAATGTAGTAGCAGAAGATGTGGTAACTCCTTTAGACCCATTTAACACACCCGGTGAGCTGAGCGAAGCGGTGCTGACATTGGGAGTCGGTCCTGTTTCTTTAACTTACATGGACAACATTGCAGGTGGAACTGGCTACTGGTACAGCACAATTTCAGCAACCTTCGATAAATTTACCATTCTCTATGGTTTGCATGAAACCGATCTTGCACACGTGGATTTATCTTACGCCTACAACGATCGCCTCAGCTTTAAAATCGGTAAGGTGGTTGATGATGTTGATGGCACTTTTGACGACGACGTGAAATTTATCGCCTCCTACAGCTTGCCAATTGGCGATTAATTAATCCTGCGGCCTGCAAAGGCCGCATTTTTCCAACTGCAGGTACTCTGCATTTTATTTAGGAGCAGTCCGATGAAATTAATTACTGCCGTGATCAAACCTTTTAAGTTGGATGCCGTGCGAGAAGCCTTATCCGATATAGGTGTGCAGGGTATCACCGTAACTGAAGTAAAAGGTTTTGGTCGTCAAAAAGGCCATACCGAACTCTACCGAGGGGCGGAATATGTAGTGGATTTTTTACCGAAAACTAAATTAGAAGTTGCGGTAGCTGATGGACAAGTCGATACCGTAGTTGAAGCAATTAGCAAGGCTGCGCATTCAGGGAAAATCGGCGATGGAAAAATTTTTGTGTCTTCTTTGGAGCAGGTGATTCGAATCCGCACCGGTGAGACTGGCGAAGAAGCTCTTTAACCTTGTTACTTGTCTGGCCTGGGAAATACCCGAGGTCTTTCGTTTAGGAGAATTCCTGTGAATAAAAATATTTCTATAAGCTCAGTGCTGAAAGGGGCTGCAGTGTTGTGGCCGCTGGCGGCAGCTTTATTGGTGCCGGGTTTGGCAATCGCCGAAGAAGCTGCGGTGGCACCACCTGTTCCACAAAAAGGTGATGTGGCCTGGATGCTTACCAGTACCCTTTTAGTGCTTATGATGGCCTTGCCGGGTTTGGCGCTGTTTTACGGCGGTATGGTGCGTTCTAAAAACATGCTGTCTATCTCCATGCAGGTATTTGTTACCTTCAGTCTAATCTCGGTGCTTTGGGCCATTTACGGTTATTCATTTGCGTTTACCGCAGGCAATGCATTTATCGGCGGCACGGATCGGTTATTTTTAAAAGGCATGATCGATGCCGCCGGTACGCTTTCCAATGCCGCGACGTTTAGTAAAGGTGTTTATATCCCGGAATACCTATACGCCGCGTTCCAAATGACGTTTGCCGCGTTAACTCCCTGTTTAATCGTTGGCGCATTTGCTGAGCGCATGAAGTTCTCTGCAGTTTTGGTGTTCTGTGTGCTGTGGTTTACCTTCTCTTACCTGCCTATCGCCCACATGGTGTGGTTCTGGGCTGGTCCAGACGCTTACACCACGAAAGAAGCTGCCGATGCCGCCACTGCTGGAGCAGGCTTCCTGTTCCAAAAAGGCGCCTTGGATTTTGCAGGCGGCACCGTGGTGCACATCAATGCGGGTATTGCCGGCCTAGTAGGTTGTTTGTTAGTCGGCAAGCGCAAGGGTTATGGCAACATGTCGTTAGCGCCCCACAATGTTCCTTTCACCATGATTGGCGCCGCCTTACTCTGGGTGGGCTGGTTCGGCTTTAACGTAGGCTCTAACCTGGAAGCTAACGCGTTTGCCGCGCAAGTCTTCATCAACACCTTTTTAGCGACCGCTGCGGCTGTATTGGCTTGGGCCTTTGGTGAGTGGCTGGTGCGTGGCAAACCCACTATGCTGGGTGCCGCCTCTGGCGCCGTTGCTGGCCTGGTCGCCATTACCCCCGCCTGTGGTTGGGTGGGGCCTATGGGGAGCATCGTTATCGGCCTGATTGGTGGCTTCGTTTGTATGATGGCTGTTCTGAAGTTGAAAGCCGCTCTGGGTTACGACGACTCCTTGGATGTTTTCGGTGTGCACTGTGTGGGCGGTATTCTCGGCGCCATCCTCACTGGTGTATTCAATGACACGGCTTTAGGCGGTACAGGAATTATCGATTATGTTACCGGTACCTGGGCTTATGCTGGCATGGGCACGCAAGTGATGGCGCAAGTATGGGGTGTGGTGGTCACGCTCTTGTGGTCCGGCATAGTCGCCTTTATCTGCTTCAAAATTGTTGATATCACCATCGGTCTGCGGGTTGCGGATGATGTTGAAACTGAAGGCTTGGATACCGCTGAGCACGGTGAGCGCAGCTATCATTTCTAGGTTGGTTCGGTTCATGTCTTGATCTGTCGCCGTAGGCTGACTTTGCCCCTGGGGGAAACCCCAGGGGCTTTTTTGTTTGGGGTTTAAGACGGCTTGCTGTACATTGCAGGTTTTGTGGCCTAGGTTGCGCAACTTGCTTAAACCTTGCCTAAACTAAGCCAGCACTATGCTTGTTTTGTTTATCTGAATTGTTTGTCTGTTTGCTATTTAAGGGTCCTGATATGAAACTAATTACTGCGGTCATTAAGCCATTTAAACTAGATGACGTCCGTATCGCCTTGTCGGAGGTGGGTGTACAGGGTATGACGGTTACTGAGGTAAAGGGCTTTGGCCGCCAAAAGGGCCACACGGAGTTGTACCGTGGGGCGGAATATGTAGTGGATTTTTTACCGAAGGTGAAGCTTGAGCTGGCTGTCTCCGCCGATATGGTGGATAAGGTTGTGGAGGCCATTACTAAGGCAGCACAAACCGGCAAAATCGGTGATGGAAAAATTTTTATCCAACCCCTAGAGCAGATTGTGCGCATTCGCACCGGTGAAACGGGGGTTGAGGCGGTGTAAAATTGCTTTAGCCTAAGACGCCCTGAGGGGCGTTTTTTTTCGTCTGGTGTTTTCGGAGGCAGAATAGGCTTAGGTCAAATTTGCTGGGCGCCCAAAGCAAGCTAAATTCTTTTGCTATGCGACTAAAAAAACCTTGAATTTAGTTTATAAATCATTAAGATGTGCGCCTCTTTTGGGTCGTTAGCTCAGTCGGTAGAGCAGTTGGCTTTTAACCAATTGGTCGCTGGTT
>DAOQGS010000376.1:0-4076 GCA_035338675.1 Cellvibrionaceae bacterium | reverse complement strand
CAACAAAAAATACCCCATCGCCATGTTATTGGCTTCGGCCAAGCGTTATATCCAAGGCTTGCCCGATACCCATCGCAAAATTACCATTGAATACACCCTAATCGATCAGCTCAACGACCGGCCCGAGCACGCCCGCGAACTCGCCCAATTGCTGCAGGACGTGCCGGTGAAAATTAACCTCATTCCGTTTAACCCGTTTGGTTTGGTGGATTACAAGCGCGTCAGCAACAATGCATTAAAGCGCTTTCAAACTATTTTGATCGAGGCCGGTTACACCACCACTATTCGCACCACCCGCGGCGACGACATAGACGCCGCCTGCGGCCAGCTGGCCGGGCAGGTGAATGATCGCACCCGCCGCAGTGAGCGCTATTTGGGGCGGGTGGAAGCGGTGCGGCTGGTGGGCGGGCTTTGATGGGGCTGCGGCCTGCGGTAACAGGTAAACACTAAGGCTAAAACTTCAATTGAGGAGATAGTGAACGATGCGGTATCCCTGTGTGCCAATGGTTGTATTAGCTTCTGCAGTTTTAATCAGCGGTTGCGTCAGCGAGACCAGAGAGGGGCGGCGCAATACAACGCAGGCGGTTGAAACGCGCCTGGAGCTCGGCAATCGTTATTTGGCCGATGGCAATCGCGAATCGGCCCGTCGCCAGTTTATGGACGTTCTAAAAATGGATTCAGGGGCTGCCGAGGCCTATTTGGGTATCGCCCGAGTGCATGAGGCCAATGTGGAGTACCCGGAAGCTGAGACCAATTTCAAGAAAGCGTTAAGTAAGGCCAACAAGGAGTCGCGCTCTAGTATCGAAATGGCTTATGGTGAGTTTCTCTGGAAACGCAAGCGCTACAAGGACGCTGCCAAACACTTCGAGTCCGCCGGGGGCGATTACGACTTCCGCGGCCGTTCCCAGGGATTGTATTGGCATGGCCGCTGCCTGTCTGAGTTGGGTGATCTGGCCAAAGCCCAAGGCAGCTTTCAGCATGCGATCAATGTAAAGCCGGAATTTGGCGAGCCCTATATGGAGCTGGCTGATCTGGCCTTTCGTCAGCGCGACTACATTAACGCTGAGCAGCACTACGAACAGTTCACGAAATTTGCAAAACAAAATCCCCGTAGCCTATGGTTGGGCATTCGCCTGCACCGGGTGTTAGGTCACGACGATAAGGTCGCAAGCTACGCCCTGGTGTTAAAAAACCTCTATGGGTCCTCCGATGAGTACCTGGAATATCAACGTTTAATTGGGCAGTAGCCATCTGATGTGTTATGTCTGAAGTATCTTCTGAGGTAATTGAAAGTTTAAAAACACGTCCCGGCGAAGGCTTGAAGCGTTTGCGGGAAGCCGCTGGGCTATCAGTAATGGATGTTGCCGAGGCCACCCGCATCACCCGCTCCCGCATTGAAGCCTTGGAGCGGGATGACTACGCCAGCGCCGGGCAGTCCCCCGCCCACGTTATAGGCTATATGCGCGCCTACTCGCGCCTGTTGGCGATTTCCGCAGACCCTTGGCTTGGGGTACTGGAGCGCAAACTGCGCCAGGAGGTTGAAGACGAGCAGAAGCAATTGCTGCCGGAGCCTGTGCTGGTGGATTCTCACCGCCACTACCGGGTTTTACCCTGGGTGGCTTTTATGGTTGCCGGCGTCATAGTGTGGCTGGTGGGCAGCGATTTTTATACCGGTGCATCGCCCATCGCCCAGAAGATAGAAGCGCCTGAATTGGTGCGCCTCAATGAAATGGCGGCCAAAGATGCCCTCGCCAAGGACATAGTGACGCCCCAGGCGCCGGAAGAAAAAGTTGTCGATATTCAGCCGTTACCCAAAACCATGCCGGTGCTGGACCCCACTAGCCCGGCCAACAGCGTGCCCACCCAGGTAATTAATGTAGGCACCCCCGGTGCTGGCGATGCTTTGGTGGTGGCCGCCAGCGATGATTGTTGGATTGAGGTGCAGGATCGCTCCGGCAAGCAAGTATTTGCGCAGTTGTTGCGAACCGGGGATAATCTGCGCCTTTTTGGCGTAGCCCCCTTTAGCATTAAATTGGGCAACGCTCCCGCCGTGAATCTCTGGGTGAACTCGCGGGAAATTCCCGTCCAACCTGAGAACTCCCGCCGTACCTTACGATTGGTGGCCGGTCCGTAATAGCCTTAAGTTAGTGTCGATTATGCAGTGTGAGTCCCCCATCAAACGCCGAGTGTCCCGTCAGATTATGGTGGGCAATGTGCCTGTGGGGGGCGGGGCGCCCATCAGCATCCAAAGCATGACCAACACGCCCACCACCGATGTGGCCGCCACCGTGGCACAAATTCGCCGCATCCAAGAGGCAGGTGCCGACATAGTGCGGGTATCGGTTCCCTCCATGGATGCCGCCGAAGCCTTTGGCGCTATTCGCAAGCAAGTCTCTATCCCGCTGGTGGCGGATATTCATTTTGATTACAAAATTGCCCTGCGGGTGGCGGACTTGGGGGTGGATTGCCTGCGCATCAACCCCGGCAATATCGGCAAAGAAGAGCGGGTGCGGGCGGTGATCGAAAAAGCCCGCGACCTCAACATCCCCATCCGCATAGGTGTTAACGCCGGCTCCCTAGAAAAAGAGCTGCAGCGCAAATACGGTGAGCCTACCCCTGAAGCTCTAGTGGAATCCGCCCTGCGCCATGTGGCTTACCTGGATAAATACGATTTCCAAAATTACAAAGTCTCGGTTAAGGCCTCCGATGTGTTTATGGCGGTGGCCGCCTACCGCAAGCTGGCGACTGAGATTGAGCAGCCGTTACACCTGGGCATCACCGAGGCCGGTGGCTTAAGATCCGGCACCGTCAAGTCGGCGGTGGGCTTGGGCATTTTATTGATGGAAGGCATAGGCGATACGGTGCGTATCTCCCTGGCCGCCGACCCGGTGGAAGAAGTTAAAGTCGGCTGGGATTTACTTAAGAGCCTTAAATTGCGGGCTAAGGGCATTAACTTTATCGCCTGCCCCAGCTGCTCGCGGCAGAACTTCGACGTAATCAAAACCCTTAACGAGTTGGAAGAGCGCTTGGACGATATCAAAGTGTCCATGGACGTGGCCATTATCGGCTGTATCGTCAACGGCCCCGGCGAAGCCAAAGAAGCCGATATTGGCCTGACCGGCGGCACCCCTAAAAACCTGTTGTATGTGGATGGCGAGCCCAATACCAAGTTGGAAAACGCCCAGTTGGTGGACGACCTTGAGCGCATCATCCGCGCCAAGGCGCAAAGCAAACTCGAAGCCGATCAAAACCTCATCGCCAAAGCCTAAGCACGAGATTCCCAGTGACTAAAATCCAAGCCCTGCGCGGCATGAACGATCTATTGCCCAACGATTCCGCGCTCTGGCAATACCTGGAAGCCAGTGTGGCGGACGTATTGGGCCGCTACGGCTACCGGGAGATTCGCTTCCCGATTGTGGAATCTACGGATCTATTCAAGCGCGCTATAGGTGAAGTCACCGATGTGGTCGAAAAGGAGATGTATACCTTTAACGATCGCAACGACGAGAGCATTACCCTGCGCCCGGAAGGTACCGCAGGCTGCGTGCGCGCCTGTGAAGAAAACGGCCTGCTGTATAACCAAACCCAGCGCCTGTGGTACCAAGGCCCCATGTTCCGCTATGAAAAGCCCCAAAAGGGCCGCCTGCGGCAGTTCCACCAGATCGGCATTGAAGCATTTGGTATGGCTGGCCCCGACATAGATGCAGAACTGCTGCTGCTCACCGCCCGGCTCTGGCGAGATCTGGGCATTCTGGAGCATGTTCGTTTGGAGATTAACAACCTCGGCACCCCTCAGGCCCGCGCAGAGTACCGCAGTGCACTGGTGGCTTTTCTCAATCCATTGGCCGAGCAGTTGGATGCCGACTCCCAGCGGCGTTTAAGCACCAATCCCTTGCGCATTTTAGATTCCAAACACCCTGGCACCCGCGCTCTGTTGGCCGGAGCGCCGAAGCTTGCGGACTTTTTGCCGGAGGCCAATCGCCAGCATTTTGCCCAGTTGCAAGCCATATTGAAGCAGGCGGGCCTTAACTTTACGGTTAACCCCTACCTGGTGCGCGGCCTCGATTATTACTCGG
>DAOQGS010000375.1:0-4100 GCA_035338675.1 Cellvibrionaceae bacterium | reverse complement strand
GCCGCCATTACCGCCTGGTGCATCAGGGTTAAGCTGCTGTTGCCGCCACAATAAACCTGCTCTTCAGGCACGCTTAATAACCAAGAACCCAAAGCGCGTGCCTCGGGGATGCCATCCAAGCCGCCGTAGTTGCGGGTATCAACGCCGGTGGGGCTGGTGTATTCGCCGCGCAAAATACCGTCTAACGCGTTGGAGAGATCCAACTGCTCAGAGGAAGGCTTGCCGCGGGTTAAGTCTAAATTGAGTTTTTGGGCTTTGATGGTTTCATAGGCCGCTGCAAGGTCAGCTTCCCATTGGGTTAATTGTGTAGTGGTGGCGTTGTGCAGTTGCAAAATACAGCCCTCGAAGCAGTGGGGAGAGTGAGGCCCGTCAGGCGGGCAGCGAAAAAGCGCGCGATTATAGAGGATCTGGCCTGTAGATAAAACGCTCAATTGTGCAAATAGATGCAGCGCAAACCCAGCGTTTACTCGGCCGCCGCGGGCAATAAAAAGGCCGCTTGCGCGGCCTTGTGAAGCAGGGCGCTTATTGGCCCGTTACATAATTGATGTAAGCGCTTTCAAACGCGGCGCGGGATTTTTTCACATGCTCGCGAGCGGACTTAGCGCTGTTCTCCCAGGTTTTTTTATCCGCATCGGTGCTAAACGGGTTGCGCTCAGGCTCGATGGATTTTTCAAACTTGGAGTAAAAGGTGAGTACCGAGGAGGTAATCTGGTTAAAGCGCTCGTCAAACTCCTGCACTTTTTCAATTTTGCTGTTGGCCACTAATAAAAACTGCAGCAACTGCGCATTGTTTTTAGTGCCGTTTTGGAAAAACGCCGCCTGTGAGGCAAAATAATCCCGCACTACTTTAATCGCCCCTTCGCGATCTTTCGGGTCTTTGCTCATAATGCGGTTGAGGCTGTCGTTATTTTTTTCCATACCGCCGGTAACCAAATACTCCCGCAGGTTTTTTTCTAAATCCTTGCGGAAGCTATCGACATCTTTTTGGATACCGCTGAGGTCTTTATCCAGCGCGGTGATATTGCCCAAATCATTTTTAATTTCGTTTAAAAATGTTTCGGTTTTGGTGTACACCTGAGGGCCATTTTTCTCCGCGTATTTGCGCAGGTCTTTGGGTATGTCCAAATTGGCGTAATTGTTTCGTTCAAACGATGCCGCCACGATGGATTTAAACGTCTCGGCAAAAATGGGGTACACACCGCCGCTAACCACGTTTAACGTGGCGGTGGCTATATCGCCAAAGGGCTTCAACAGGGAATCAACCCGCTGGGACTGGATGGGGGAGGAGAGGGATTTTACATCCTTAACTATGCCGCCGAAGGTTTGGTAGGCCAAAGGGTTAGCCATTTGGTTGCGCTGGGAGGTGGCAAGGGCCAGCTGCAAAGTAGCGGTGATGCCCGCTGAGGATTCCAAATAGCGACGCTGCAATTCAATTTGCGAGATATAGGCCTCGCCCAACCGCACAATGGATTCGGTAAGAATTTTCGCGTCTTCATCTTTACTAAATTGCGCCTGCAGATTTTTTTGCGTCTCTAATTGGCTTTTGCGCAGTGCAATGGCGAGGCCAATTTTGTCGATGGCAATATCATCAATGGCGATGCTGCCGCTGCTGACATTAATTTCGATTTTTAAATAATTACTGCCCGCCTCATCAATGGAGACCCGTTTGGCGGTGTATTCCGCATCGTTTTTTTCAGAGTCAATGGCGCCAATTTTTACCCAGCTATTTTCGTCTTTATCTTTGGCGCGCACATAAAAGGTCATTTCATAGTGGGTGTCGGGTGCGGTGGGCTTTACCCAGAGTTCCAATACGCCCATTTCATTAATCGGCTGCTTGCTGATGAGGGTGGAGCCGCCCTGGGCGCATTTTAAGTAGGCGCTATTGCCACGGCCATCGTTGGCTTCAATGGAGGCGCCGTACAACAGGGTAAAGGGGATGTTTTTGCCGTCGCCATCGAAATTGGTTTCAAATACCGACGATGAAGAAGCAAAAACCGGCAGGCTCGCGGTGAGCGCAAGGCTGAGCAAAAGAGGGCGCAAAGACTTCATTGCACTTAAGTACCTAGGTGGGGAGTTAAATTGAGTGGCCTTGACACTGGCTGTTACACTGCCGTCAAGGGTGCCGCATTCTACGTTAAATTGCCCCATTGTGCCGCCTCTTTAGGCCTTACGGCCCCGTGTATGAATGATCAAACGTCAAAGTGCGTTTGTGAACTGTATTTGGGGTGGTGGCTTGGGCAAGCATTTTTACCCAGGCGCTGCCCCGCCGAACCAACACACCTTAACCCCGCCCTATTGTTAAAAGGAGCGCTGAATGTCGCCTGAATCCTTCCCACTTGATGCCTATCTAGCGCGCATTGGCCTTGCGGCCCGGCCGAGCACGGACGCTGCAGGCCTTGCGGCCCTGATGCGGGCGCAGCTTTTTACCGTGCCGTTTGAAAACACCTATGTACAGGCTGGCTTGGGGGTGAGTTTAGAGCCTGCGGCCATTGTGGATAAAATCATTTACCGCCGTCGGGGTGGTTATTGTTATGAAGTAAATGGCCTGTTCGCCTGGGCCTTGCAGGCGCTGGGATTCCAGGTGCGCTTAGTGGGCGCGCGGCCTATGTTTTACGGCCGCCGCTGGGCGAAAACCCATATGGGCCTAGTTGTGGATTTACCCGATGGAACCTACTTTTGTGACACCGGATTCGGCCGCTTCGGCCTGCGCGCCCCCTTGCCCTTGGTGAGTAGCCCAAACCCTGTGCAGCAGGATTGGGATCAATTTCGGATTCACAAAGAAGGTCATGAATGGATTGTAGAAGCACTTAATAATGGCGAGTGGGAGAGCCAATTTAGCTTTGATGAATTCCCGGCTGAATGGGTGGATTTTATGCCCGCAAATTTCTTTAACAGCCACAGCCCAGATACTATTTTTGTGCAAAAACTTTTAATTATTCAGCACCAGCCGGATGCGCGCGTCATCCTTTTGGATGATGTGTTAAAAACCATTCGCGAAGGTGGCACAAGCGAAGAGAAACTAAATGAACCGGTAGAGCGGCGAGTGGAGCGCTTTGGTTTGTCCTGGCCGGTTTGAGTGTTGCAGAAGAGACTTTTGGCTGCTCGGTAGCAAAATGAAAACGGATCTATTGAGTATCTATTTATTCTGGTTGGACGTGATTATTCTGGTTGGAGGTGAACCTTGTGTCGACTTGAAACCGTCAAGCGAGCGCTTGAGTGCTGTGCATCCGCAATGATGAATACAGGTTATTTCAGACACGCCGTGAATACATCCTAAGTAGGCTCGTCAAAAAGGTCCCTCTTTTTGACGGTCTGCAATAACCTGTATTCACCCCTGCTGCACCGCGATCGACTGTCCAAAAAATTTCAACGGCGTTTTCACAATTATGCCGCTTGGCTAAATTCCCCTCAATTTGCCTCCCCCATGGAGAAGATAATAAAAAATGCTGAATAATTAAGTGCTGCGGCCATAAATAACCCGCGCTGAGCGCAGGCGCGACTGGGCGAGCAGCATAATTAGGCACCAGGGAATTAGGCTTGCCAACAGGCTTTGGGCAAAAGCCCATAATTGCCAGGATTGCCCCGTTAAAAGGGTTTTGATAATTAATTGGTGGCTAAGAATGGGCAGCCAATTAAACCAGGCCGAATAAAAGTCCGGTGTAAACAAAGTGTAGCCGAGGGTGACTACGGGAATTGCAGCCATCAGGCTAATAAGCATCTGGGCGTCTTTAAAATTGCGGGCGTGTAAGGAAATTAATACCTGCAAGCCGCAGGCTAGGGCGCCGAGATTTAACAGCGTTAACCAAATTATCAGCCAATCGCCAAGGCTTACGCTTACGCGAATACCCAATTCACTCAGCGGCAATACTGCAAAGGCGAGGCTTAACAACAGTAGTTGCCAGGTAATGGCAATGGCGGTAAGGCCCCAGGCGCACAGCCATTTTCCCAGTATAAATGCGTGGGAAGGGCAGGAGGTAATCACCAAGGCTTCAAGGGTGCGTTTTTCCCGTTCACCGGCGAACATATCGGCGCTGATACCGGAGCTGCTTAAAAAGGCGGTGATAATTAGCAATAAGGGAATAGAGGCGAGAAATAACCCG
>DAOQGS010000374.1:0-4103 GCA_035338675.1 Cellvibrionaceae bacterium | reverse complement strand
AGCTGGCTTCTTTTTCTAGCCGGGGGCTGTGATGCACTTCGGAGTTGAATCTGCCCCTTTTTGACGAGCCTACACGGATGTATTTACGGCGTGTCTGAAATGATGTGTATTCATTGCAGGTGTCTAGGTAGTAACTGCTCGTTTTGGATATTTATTCCAGGCCCAAAATGCCAAGCCAAAAAAAGCCACCCGAAGGTGGCTGTTTTACTTTGAGGGGGATTAACGCTTTAAGTAGGTGGCAATAGCGCTGATGTCCGCATCGGACATAGATTTTAAGCTGGACATGCGGCCTACACTATTAATGGCATTTTTAATTTGCGTGGCAGAGTGGTTGGCCAGGCTTGAGGCGCTGTGGCAGCTTTGGCATTTGCTGGCAAACAAGGCTGAGCCATTGGCGCCACCGCTTGAACTTGAAGAGCTGGAGCTTGATGAGCTAGAGCTTGACGAGCTGCTGGAGGTGGAGACTGGGTCTGGTGGATCAATGGTGCCGGTGTAGGTGCCGATGTTGATCCAATCAAGATCCAACGAATCCATAGTGCCTGCGGTTACACGGATTTTTTGGATGCCTGCGGTTAACTGCACGCTGCCTACTTTCCAGGTTTTATATTCGCCCCAATTGGCAACCACTGGAATTTTAATATCTCTTAACAGGCTTTTATCACACTGGGTAATGGATATGGTGCGGCCAGCGGCTACGGCGCCGGAGCGTAAATAAACGTCGTAGGTGCCGGGGGTTTGGACATAGAGTGAGTACTCTAAATATTCGCCTGCGGTAATCCAGCCCACTGCGTAACCGCCGGAGATGGCTTTAATATCCACTGCAGTGTCGGTGCGATAGGCGCCGCCTTCATTGGTGGAAGTGGAATCCATAAAGCCGGTTAAATCGAAATTTTCAGATTCAATTTTGCCTGGCACAACCGTGGCGAAATTTTGGAAGGCTGCAGCGTTAGTACTGGGGCAGGTGGCGTGCACAGTGCCGCTGCTGGATGAGCTGGTGGAAGAAGAGCTGCTCGAGGAGCTGCTGCTGGAAGTTGAACTGCTGGAGGATGAGCTGCTGCTGGATGAACTACTGGAGGACGAACTGCTGCTGGCGCCGCCGCCACCGCAGCCTGCCATAGAGGCTGACAAGAGGGCGATACCCATGGCTAAAAGAGTTTTTTGCATAATAATTCCGCCTGAAAAATAAGAGTGAGGGAAAAGGCTGGGTAGCTATGCTGGCGAAAACACGCCTGTGGCACCTGGTGTTTGCGCGCATAAACCCTCGCATCTGGTGTGCATCTAATACATCTAGGTCGTCCAGCCCCATGTGAGAAATTCACTCCCATATGTAAACACAAATGAGCGGCCGTCGTGGTGCCAATGCCTAACTTTGCCGAGCACGCTGCAGCGAATGTGTGATCTATGAGTCAATTAATATCACTTATTATTTTTTGACGATTTAAACATAGGTATTTATCGCCCCATGTTTTTGTTTTTTACCATATATGTTTTTTAACTATTTGGCTGGGAAATAGCGTCTTTTTTACACGGAGCGGACTTGAATGCAAAACGAAAAGAATTGAATTTTCCGATGGTAATAATTCTTAAGTGGGGCGAATAAGAATTGGCTTGGATGAGGTGAGTTAATTTTCGAGATGATTACGAGGAATTTTGCAGCTAGCGCCAGCTAAAATTCCCCTCCCCTGGAGGGGTGGCAGGCTTGCCTGCCGGGGTGGTTGCGGTGGAGGACCCGGTTTTATTTCAGGTGGCTTTTGTTTCAGGTGACTATTATTCCAGGTGAAACGCAAATCTCTAATTACAGCGGGCTGCAAAAAAACGAAGCGATCTACCACCCCACCCCTTCGGGGCACCCCTCCACAGGAGGGGAATTTTAGGCCCTGCCGATAATAAAAAAAGGCTGCCAACCCTTAAAGAGTCTGCTGTAAATAGGGCAGGTGGTATTTAACCGGATTGTTAGGGGGAGACGCGAATAGTCTTGCGCAGGCGAATATCGGCGCTGGATGCCCCCAGTTGCACTTCATAGTCACCAGGTTTTACGACGAAGCTGTGCTTGGCTGGGTCGTAAACTGCAAAATCGTTTAGCCCCGCAAGAGTAAAGTGCAGGGTTTTTTCTTCCCCCGCTGCTAAATCCACCGTATTTATGCCGCGCAATTGTTTTAACGCATCCTGGGGGCCTGGTTTAATAGGGCGTACATATAATTGCACTACCTCTGTAGCGGGCCGGTTGCCGGTATTTTTAATGGTTGCGGTAATTGTTGTGGATTGATTGCCGCGCAGTTTGGGTGCTGTTTTTAATTGGCTATAACTAAATTGGCTGTAGCCTAAGCCATGGCCGAAGGGGTACAAGGGGGTGCCGGCAAAATATCGATAGGTGCGCCCCTGCATGGAATAATCTTGAAAATCTGGCAGCTTATTGCCGCTGCTATAAAAAGTAACGGGCAGGCGGCCGGACGGGCTGACATCGCCAAATAAAATATCCGCCAATGCAGCGCCGCCTGCTTGCCCCGGATACCAAGCCATTAAAATAGCCGGGATATTCTCCTGCGCCCAATCCACCGCCAAGGCGCCGCCGCCGGTTAATACCAATACTATGGGTTTACCCAGCGCGTTGAGGGCGGTTAATAATTCCTGCTGGGGTTTGGGCAGGCGCAAATCCGTGCGGTCGCCGCCATTAAAACCCGGGTAATTCACTTTCATTTCTTCGCCTTCCACCTCACTAGTAAGGCCTGCCGCCACAATAATTACCTCGGCTTTCGCGGCGGCCTCCAGCGCTTCTTGCAAGGGTGCTTTAGCGCCGGGTAAGCGCCAGGCGAGGCGAATTTCTGCATCGCGGATATCTTCAAAATAATCCAGTTGAATATCCTGGGGCTCGCCTGCGGTTAGGTTTATTTTAGCGGTGTGGTTAATGACGTGGTCGGTGGCTTGCCAGGCATCAATCAGGGTTTTGCCGCCCAGTGTTAAGCGGGCGCCGTCGTTGGCGGTGAGGTGAATTTCATATTCGCCCGTAATCGGCGCAATTAATTGCCCGCGCCAGCGAATACTAAAATTGTCTTTATCAAGGTTTGCGCTGCGGTTTAATTCACCGCGTGCGACTAATTCATCGGTGGGGGAATTGCGATCCCAGCGAAAGGCGATAGTTGAGTCTGTGCGAGTGAGTACAGGTTTAGCCGCTAAATCTTTACCGCGAAAATATTCGCCGGTTAAACCCTGCTCGGCAGAATTTTTATGCGGCCGCAAATATTTGCTTGCAATAATGGGCGCCGCTCGGGGTTCTTGCCTGCCGTCCACTAAATCCGCACCCCGCGCATAATAAACCTGGGTACTGGGGGAGACGGCTTGTTGGATGCCTTTTAAAAAGGTAACGGGGGATGCCGGGGTACCGTAATAATTACCTAGCAGTGCAACCGGCTCATCGGCGGTGGGGCCAATTACGGCAATGGCTTTAAGATCTTTTTTCAGCGGCAACAGGCCATTATTTTTCAGCAGCACCATGGATTTTTGCGCGGCCCGGCGCGCTAATTGGTTGTGCTCAGCCGATTGCAGTAATGTGTTGGGTAAATTATTCCAAGGCACTTGGGCTGGTGGATCGAATAATCCCAAGCGCAGGCGGGCGTACATTAAGCGCTTTAATGCAGTATCAATTTGCGCCTCGGTAATTAAATTATTGTTTACCGCCTCTAACAGCGCGGCGTAGGTTTTGCCGCAATTTAAATCCATGCCAGTTTTAATGCCGAGGGCGGCGGCTTCGGCGGCGGTTTTGACAATTTTATGGTGTAAATAAATATCTTCTATAGAGTCGCAATCGGAAACCACATAACCTTTAAAACCCCATTCGCCGCGCAAAATATCCTGTAATAGGCGTTTACTGGCGGAGGCGGATTCGCCATTGACCCGGTTGTAAGCACCCATTACCGCTGCAACCTTGCCTTCTTGCACCAAGGCTTTAAAGGCGGGTAAATAGGTTTCGTATAAATCCCGCTCGCTGGGGGTGGCATTAAATTCGTGGCGATTAAATTCCGGCCCGCTGTGCACGGCAAAATGTTTGGCGGTGGCGTCGGTTTTAAAATAATGCGGGTCATCCCCCTGCAGGCCTTTTACAAATG
>DAOQGS010000373.1:0-4109 GCA_035338675.1 Cellvibrionaceae bacterium | reverse complement strand
AACCCCGTTTTGTTAATGTTCAACCGAGTTTATTTGATGATTGGGACCAACTAAAGGAAAACGCCAAATCCCTCGCGGACATTGTGGCTGAGCAGGATGATGCTGCCTACAACGACATATGGCTTGCGCAGAGCCATCAGTTACAGCTATTGCTCAACACCATGCGCGAGGCCGTGTTGTATTTTGATTCGCAAGGCTGCTTAAAATTAGCCAATAACAGCGCCCAACAATGGCTGCTTAAATCACCTCACACCGGCGCGCGTTTAAGCGAACTCTTTAGCCAATGGCCCGATGCGCACAAACAACAGGAAGAAATATTCCAGGTGGTGCGCCGGGGCACTAACACCTGGGGCTCTAAATCGGCACTGGTGCTAGGTGAGCTGACCTATTGGGTGAGCATCGACAAAATTGCCACTACGGATTTAGGCGGCCAGGTCAATGGTGTTATGGCGGTATTTACCGATATCACCGATACGGTATTAAAAGAAAAGGCCCTGCAAGAAGGTGAAATGCGTTATCGGGCCTATATGAGCCACTCCAACGATGGCATTTGGTGCTACGAATTACTCGCCCCGGTGGATATTCATTTAAGTATTGACGAGCAGGCCCAACAAATTGCCAAACAGGCCCGCTTAGCGGAGTGCAATGAGCGTTTTGCCCAGATGTATGGCTTTGATTCTGTGCAGGCAATGTTGGGCTTAACGCTATTTCGGCCTGAATCCCAATCAACCCTGGATAAAATACGTTTGTTTATCGAACAAGGGTATTGTTTTAATCAGGAAGAATTGATCTTCCGCACTCGGCAGAGCGAGAGTTTGCACCTGCAGACCAATGCCTCAGGCATTATTGAGAACGATAAATTAATTCGTATCTGGGGCGCCTCCCATAATATTTCCAGCAGCCGCCATTACCAGGCGCGGGTGGATTTTCTGGCCAACCACGACAGCCTCACCCAGCTGCCCAATCGCACCTGCCTGTACCATTTTATTGAAAAACAAATGGTGAGCGTGCCCAGCGGCCAAAGCCTTGCGCTGTTATTAATTGATTTAGACCGCTTTAAAGAAATTAACGATACCCTCGGCCACAGTTTTGGCGATCATTTACTGCGTAAAATTGGCGAGCGTTTAAGCCAATTATTTGCCGGTAGCAATGCACAAATTGCCCGTTTAGGCGGCGATGAATTTGCCATTTGTTTACCCATTGTGGAGCACAAAGACGAGGCTATGTCGGTGGCTGCGGCAGTTGCCCGCTCCATCGCTTCTATGGGTGATATAAACGGAATTACCTTGGCCATGAGCGCCAGTATTGGGGTATCGCTCTACCCTCAACAGGCGCCGGATTTAAGCACCCTTATGCGCTTTGCCGATGTGGCTATGTATTACGCTAAAAGCCATTACAAAGGTGTGGCGCTGTACGATGGCGATATAGATCCTCACTCCCAGCAGCGCTTGGAATTAATGGGCGCCCTTGGGCAGGCCATTCAGGCGCAGGAATTAGTGCTCTATTTTCAGCCGAAAATAAATTTACAAGACGATCAAATTTATGCCTTTGAAGCCTTGGTGCGCTGGCAACATCCTGAGCTGGGGTTAATTCCCCCATCGGAATTTATTCCCTTAGCCGAAATGTCGTCGCTTATTTATCCCTTGACTCGCTGGGTGTTGGAAAACAGCATCAGCCAATGCCAAGCCTGGCGCCGCATGGGTTATCCCTTGGGGGTTGCGGTGAATCTTTCGGTGCGCAATTTAATGGACGAGCGCATAGTGGGGGATTTGCGCAAAATGTTGGTGCTGTACAACTTGCCCGCCGACGCGCTGGAATTAGAAATTACTGAAAGCATGATAATGCACGACCCGGAGCGGGCATTGGATGTATTAGAGCAATTGGCGGATTTAGGTATTACTCTGTCGATTGATGATTTTGGCACCGGTTATTCTTCCCTGGCCTATTTAAAGCGCCTGCCTGTGCGCACCTTAAAAATTGATTATTCGTTTGTCTGCGGTATGTTGCAGGATAAACAGGATCAAATTATCGTGCATTCAACCATAAACCTTGCCCATAATTTGGGCCTGTATGTGGTGGCAGAAGGTGTTGAAAGTGCTGAAGTTTGGGCGGAGCTAAAACAATTAGGCTGCGACGCCGCCCAGGGGTTTTATCTGGGCATTCCTATGCCGGCCCCCGACAGCCTTGCCTGGTTGAGCCAGGGCAGTTGGCAGCCACCTGGCGCTATAGCGAAAGCTGCAGCGAGTATCGAATAGGCGTTCATCCGCTTAAAAAAGAATGCGGGCAATTCAGGCGCACTGCGAATATATCCTGACAAGCTGGTAACTATTTAATACCTAGCGGTTTCGGATAATAAGTGTAACTGGACGTGTTCTCACACTGACTAGAAACCGTGCTTTAGCTGCGCGCTCTCAAGATTCCGCCCGCAGTGGCGAATAGAGGTTTATTGCAGACACGCCGTAAATACATCCGTGTAGGCTCGTCAAAAAGGTCCCTCTTTTTGACGGTCTGCAATAAACCTGCATTCATCACTGCTACACCGCGAATTGTATATCTTAAAAACTGCAGCAGGGTTTAACTGCGCTTTTAGGGTCGTGCCGCATGGCTAAATCCCCTCAATTTGCCGCTCCAGTGGAGCGAGCAATCAGCCTAGGCTGACTGGCTTTCAGAGCCGCTATCAGCCGATAAATAATCGCTTAAAAAAGCATTTTCTTTCTCATTGCCCGGATACCACTGGGCGAGGGATTGCACGCTTAGTTGCTGTAACCAATGTTCTGGCAGGGCGTTATTAAGGCTGTTATTGCGCAATTGATCCAATTGATCCAGCCATTGCCCAAGTAGTTGCAGGCGCGATTGCTGTGGATTTTTAACTTCGCTGCTACCGGATTGGGGGCCGCCATAGGTGGATTCTACGCGGCGAATATCAACTTGTTTCAGGCTCAATGAAAAAGCGCTAATTTGTGTATTATCAAAACCGATATTCTGCGCAAAGCTTACGGCTTGGGATAAATCTCCCTGGTAAAACTCATCGGCCAGGCCGTCCAATTGATTAATAAAATCACTAATGGCACTGAGCTCTTGGTCATTTAAATCGCCCTGCACAGATAGGCTCCACTGGCTGGATTGTTGTGCGCGGCCGTGGATTTCAGTATCGGAATTGGCAAACGCGGTTGCGGAAGTATTGTTGGCAATTAATTCAATAATATCGCCTTCGGCGGTGGTTAATTGTAAATTTAAACTGCGGGTTTGCCCCAGTGCGCTGTGGCCGTTGTTATTAGCTGCAGCGGCAGCGAGATTATCGGTGCGGGTAGAATCGACGAGCTGATCCAAGGCCTTTTGTAATTGAGCGCGGCTGTCTGGGTTTTTATTATCAGTTTGTGTGGCCGATGCAGGCGCTTCTATACCAAAATCCTCGGCAAGTTTTGCCACTGCATCCGTCACTTGCTGCTTGGTTTGCGCCAGGGCCTCGTTCACCTCATCAGGCAGAGCACCGCTGCCGCCCAGTAGCGCATAGGCATCCTCGTAGCCCTTTAAAAAACCTTCAAAACCTGCCGCCAGGCGTTGTGATAAGGCCTCTTTGCTGGCGCCGTCGGCTTGATCTTTTTGCAGTTGCAACTGAATAAAATTGACAATGGTATTGGCGTAGGGATTTGTAGCAGGCTGCGCGTCCAAGGCCTGCGCCCGCGCTACGCCTTGGGAGCTGATATTTACCGTATCGCTATTATCCTTAGGTCTCTGCAGCGATTGAGTAGTAACGCTGGCAGCCGCTGGGGTTGCGGGGGTAGTTTTTAACCAAACGCCTGTGCGTTCCACGGAGCTCGAATGAAAAGTCAGCATATATAGTCTCCACAGCACAATGGGCGGTAACACAAGCAGAGTTGATTTATTCAACCCCGTATTGGGTTATCGGCGGAGATTGATTTTTATTTAGCTTCTGCTGAGAACTTTTTGTTGTCTTAAAGTGTGACTCAAGAACCTAACAGCTGGTTTAAATACCTAGGGAACCTCTGAAAAATGTAGGCGGCGAAGCACTAGCTAGGCGAATTTGGCAAAAAAAGCGGACGACTGCAGGGAGGCAGGAGGTAGAGCAATGCAGGAGCAATTGCCGA
>DAOQGS010000372.1:0-4117 GCA_035338675.1 Cellvibrionaceae bacterium | reverse complement strand
ACCGGTAAAATTAATAACCCGGCACCTAAAAAGATTAGGCCATAGCGCCGTAGACTCGCATTGTGTAGTGACCAGCGACCGCCAATTAAATACCCCAAGCTCAGCGCCAGCATAAACACCGTGATAATACTGCCCCACACATAAATATCGCCGCCGAACCAGGGCGCAATAATTCGCCCGCCCAGCATCTCCAATACCATCACCACAAAACCTGCAACAAATGCTGAGGCAAACACTAAATAACGCATAGATTGATCAACTCAAAAATAACACACCAGGCGCCTGTACACTGCAAACAGGTATTGCCACAGGCTGCGAAGAATAACGCATAGTTTAACGGCGAGGATAGTGTAGGAAGTGTTTCGAGCCGCTGGTTGAACTATTTAGGCAATGGTCTGGAGAACTGTTATTTCAACAGGCTGTCAGGACACCAAGAATAAATTGTTGCGATTGCAGCAGCAGAGTTAAAGGCAGCGACGAAAATTCAATTTTTGTGATGTTAACTAGGCATTTTTGCGCGGACGAGCGTGTGCAGGACGCCAGCAGCCGATGGTAAGTTTAGAGGCAACGACTGGCTGAGCACAAAAAATAGCGAGGGCGCGAACAGTGAATTTTTGAGGCGCCCTTAAGAAATTACTGCCTAGAGAAACCTTGAAGCCTAGGTGTGTTTATTTCAACGCGCCAAATACTTTGCCAATAATTTTACTGCCGGTGCCGACCGGGTCGCGGCGAATGGCTTTTTCCTCTTCGGCAATCATCACATATAAGCCTTCTGCCGCCTTTTTAGTGACATATGCTTCCACCGTGGCTTCTTGGTCGGACGCTAAGCCGAGCGTTTGCGCTTTAGACATCACCGAATTATAGGATTGGGCCAATTTAGCTTTGTCGGTTACGCCTTTCACTAAAGGGAGAAATTTCACCGCTAAAGACGCCGCTGTTTTTTCGCGAAAAAAATCCGTCACGGAAGTTTCGCCGCCCGCCAAAATATTTTTCGCATCGTTAAAGGTCATGGATTTTACGGCGCTAATTAACAGAGGTTTTGCCATCGGCACGGCGCTTTCCGCTGCACGGTTCATGGCTAATTCCAAGTCATCAATTTTTTGCCCTTGGCCTGTAAGCTGCAACACGCTGCGCACCTTGTCGAATTTGCCGGGCAATTTAATGCGCACCTTGTCGTTATTTAAAAATCCATTGGCCGCGCCTAATTTGGCCACCGCCGCCACAGAGCCTTGCTCCATAGCACTTTTTAAACCGGCATTGGCATCCTTTTCAGTTAAATCGGCAAGGCTTAAGGCCAGTGCGGCTGAGGAACATAACAACACAGCGGCGCCCAGCAAACCTGCCGCCCGGTAATGGCTTAAGTGCACACATTTTCTCAGTTGCGTGATCATGGTTCTTCCTCGCGTGAATAAATAAGTCAGGTGTTATCGCCAGCCCCGGTTGAATTAATTCCCCAAAAGCCGCGTATACCGGCAACGCCTTGCGCACCCAAGCTTTGTGCCAGCCCCCTGTGCCGAGCATCAATGCCACCCAAGGCAAATACAGGCACTTTTGCCAGGCGGCATAGGCGGGTAAATTCACTCCAGCCGAGGGGCGCCGCATCTGCATGGGTTTGAGTGGGCAACGCGGGTGAAAGCAGCGCGTAGTGGCAGTTGAGTGCATGTGCCTTAGCAAGCTCCTGCTCAGTATGGCAAGACATGCCCAGGGGGAAATCTGTAGGTATGCACAGCAGCTGATCCGCAGCTGCAGCGGCGGTTAGATGCACGCCGTGGCAATACTGTTGTAAAAGGTTGCGCTGCTCCTCAGGCCCAAGGCCGTTAAAGCCTGGCGCCATCTTTAACAATAAACTGCTGTGCAAAAGTAGCCGCGTGTTGTGGCGCTGACACAAGCTAAAGGCATCGATAATTAATTGTGGCCAAGGCCAGCTGAGCTGTTCTTCGTTTTGGGGGCGCGCCAACATCCAGGTATTCGGCTGCAGACTCTGGGCAAAACGCTCTGACCAGATCGCCGGAGTGGCAGCAGCCCCTGTGATACACAGCTGTTGCGGCAACATAAGCGCCTGCACAATAGGACGGTTGGCGGCGGGGAATGGGTAATTATTCAGTTCGCTGGGCTTAATCCAAACCAGCGGTTGCCCCTCTCGGCCCTGGGCAACACCATCAAATTGAGTCACCCGGTACACATCCAGCAGCACGCTTTTATCCGGGTACTGGTGGTGGATTTGGATTAAGGGCTCGGCCTTAACTACCGAGATTCCCAGCTCCTCCTGCAGCTCCCGCCAGAGACCAGCCAGCGGCGCCTCACTGGCCTCCAGCTTGCCGCCGGGGAATTCCCATAGACCGCCCTGGTGCTGGTGGGCCGCTCGTTTGGCCAGCAGAATCTCCCCCGCGCCGTTAACGATTACCCCTACAACAACGGCCAGTGCGGACACGGGGCAGCTTAGGAGCGGTATTCGGCGTTGATGGTGACGTATTCGTGGGAGAGATCGCAGGTCCACACCTGCTCTTGGGCATCCCCCCGGCCTAGGGCCACACGAATGGTAAATTCGGCTTGGCTCACAATCGCGGCACCGGCTTCCTCGGTGTAACTGGCGGCGCGGCCGCCGTTGGCGACGATTAACACATCATCCAGCCACACATTCACCAAGCGGGCATCGAGGTTCTTCACCCCTGCGTAGCCTATGGCCGCGACAATACGGCCCCAGTTGGGGTCGCTGGCGTAGAGGGCGGTTTTGATGAGGGGGGAATGGGCGATGGCGTAGGCGATTTGCAAACACTCATGGCTATTAGTGCCCTGCTCAACTTTTACCGCCACAAACTTGGTGGCGCCTTCGCCGTCTTTCACTATGGCTTGAGCCAGCTGCTGCTGCACATCGGTTACCGCCGCCAGCAGTTTTTCATACAACTCACCGTGGGTGCTGGTGAGCATGGGCAGGCCCGCTTGGCCGCTGGCAATTAAAATACAGGCGTCGTTGGTGGAGGTATCGCCATCAATGGTGATGCGGTTAAAGGATTTATCGGTAGCTTTTTTAACTATGGCCTCCAGCACATGGGGGGCACACACCGCATCGGTGGCTATATAGGCCAGCATGGTGGCCATATTGGGCCGAATCATTCCGGCACCCTTGGCGATGCCGGTCACGCTGATGGTCTCGCCATCAAACTCAAACTGCACCGAGGCGCCCTTGGGGCGGGTATCGGTGGTCATGATGGTGCGGCCAGCTAAGGCCCAGTTGTCTTCCAAGCCGCTTGCGATGGCCTGGGGTATAGCCCCAATGATTTTTTCAATGGGCAGGTATTCACCAATCACTCCGGTTGAAAAGGGAATCACTTGGTGGGGTTTTACATCGGTGAGTTCCGCCACCGCCCGGCAGGTGGCGCGGGCGTCATTCATACCGCGCTCGCCGGTGCAGGCATTGGCATTGCCGGAGTTCACCACCAGGTAGCGAATATCGCCATTGGCTATGTGCTCCCGGCCGATTAACACGGGGGCGGCGGCGAAGGCGCTCTGGGTAAATACCCCGGCCACGCTTGCGCCCTCTTCAATGGCGATCACCAACAGGTCGTTGCGACCGGCGTATTTCACGCCCGCCTGAGCCACCCCCAAGCGCACGCCGCTGATGGGATGCATTACTGGCCAGCTGGCCTCACCTACTGCCATGGGTCTACCCTCTTACGCCAACTTGCCGTGGCATGCTTTGTATTTCAATCCAGAACCACAGGGGCACGGATCGTTGCGGCCCACTTTGGCGCCGCGCCGAGTAAGTGCCACTTGCGGCTGTTGAACGACTTCGCCGGTGAAACCGGAGACCTGATCGTGCTGCAGCTGTTGCTGGCGGCGGGCGCGCTCAGCCTCGGCCGCTTGGGCGCGCTCCATGGCTTCCATCTGCTCAGGGGTAATAGGTTCCACCCGGAAGAGTACGCGGGTCACTTCGTGTTTAAGATTGTTAAGCAGGGTTTGAAACAGCTCAAAGGATTCGCGCTTGTATTCTTGTTTAGGATTACGTTGCGCGTAGGAACGCAAGTTAATCCCCTGACGCAAATGATCCATACTCGCCAGCTGCTCTTTCCAGCAGTTATCAAGCACTTGTAGCATCACTTGTTTTTCAATTTCTAAC
>DAOQGS010000371.1:0-4131 GCA_035338675.1 Cellvibrionaceae bacterium | reverse complement strand
GGTGGCCAACCGGGATGACTTTGTGCTGAACGCTTTAGAAGAGGCGATTAATGCCGGCCAACAGGCGCTGGATAATTTAAATGCCGCCCTACCGCCGCCGCTGCAAGAGGCTAAAAAACCGGTCAATATTAACCAATTAATACGCGATGCCATTGCGTTATCCACTGTGTCCTTATTATCCCAAGGCATTACCATCGAGTGGAAACCGTCTTTATATTTACCGGCGGTAATAGGCCGGGAGCAGCGCTTGCTCGGCATGTTCAAGCAGTTAATTGACAATGCCATTGAAGCTATGAGCGATCGCAAAATTGATTATCGGGAATTAAGCATTATCACCCACGGCGAAAAAGACCGGGTGATCTGTGAGATCACCGACACGGGTTCTGGCATTAAACCGGAGTTGATCGTAAAAGTGTTTGAGCCGTTTTACAGCACTAAACCGCCGGGGCGCAGTTGCCGGGGCATGGGGTTATCCATGGTGCAGGAAATTGTCGCCGATCACGCAGGCACTGTATTTATAGATCCAAGCTACCGTGAAGGCTGCCGTGTGGTGGTACACCTACCGCTGACCTCGGCCGGAAGATCCTAACGAGACAACCCTATGAGACCTTCCAGTTTTACCAAACCGGCCAGTCGGATCGGCAGCCGCAGCGAGTTATTGGAGCGGCAATTTTCCGCCCTGTGCAAAATTGCCCATAAATTAAGTTGGGAAAAAAATATCGAAGATACCCTCACGGGTATTTTAAGTGTGTTGCACAACGACGCCCGTTTATTACACGGTTTAATTACCCTGGCAGACCCCATGCACACAGTGTTACATGTGGGGGCTGTGTACAGCGAAGATGAAAACCTCAGTAAATCCACCGCCTCGGTGCGCTATAGAGCTGGTGAAGGTGTGCTCGGGCGCATACTGCAACACAACCAACCGATTGTGCTTGCGCGCATTTCCTCCGAGCCGCGTTTTCTCGATCGTTTATCCCTGTACGATTTGGAATTACCCTTTATTGCTATACCCATTCGCGATGGCGATGGCGCTGCCATTGGTGTATTAGCAGCGCAGCCGGATGTGGCCGCCGATGACTACTTAAGCGAGCGCACTACATTTATGGAAGCGGTGGCCAATTTATTATCGCAAACCGTGCGTTTATTGGTGAATATGGAAAAAGGCCGCACCATCGCCAGCGAGCGCGATGAATTGCGCCGGGAAGTGCGCGCTAAATACGGTTTTGACAACATGGTGGTGGGCCGCTCCGAGGGTATGCGGCAGGTATTCGATCAGGTGCGCAGGGTGGCCAAATGGGACAGCACGGTATTAATTTTGGGGGAATCCGGCACGGGTAAAGAATTAATCGCCAATGCCATTCACTACAATTCCCCCCGCGCCCACAATCAATTTGTGCGCTTAAATTGTGCCTCTTTGCCGGAGACATTATTAGAGTCGGAATTATTCGGCCATGAAAAAGGTGCCTTTACCAATGCGGTGAAACAGCGCAAAGGCCGCTTTGAACAGGCCGATGGCGGCACTTTATTTTTAGACGAAATCGGCGAAATCTCGCCCATGTTCCAAGCAAAATTATTGCGCGTATTACAAGAGGGCGAATTAGAGCGGGTAGGCGGCGGGCAAACCATTAAAGTTGATGTGCGCATTGTTACCGCCACCAACCGCAATTTAGAAGTGGAAGTGGATAAGGGCCGCTTTCGGGAGGATTTATTTTACCGCCTTAACGTCATGGCCATCCGCCTGCCGCCGCTGCGCGAGCGCATTGTGGACATCCCCGAATTATCGCAATTTTTATTAAGTAAAATTGCCAAACACCAAGGCCGCGAACTACGCCTTACCGACAGTGCATTGCGGTTATTAATGCAACACGACTGGCCGGGCAATGTACGGGAATTAGAAAATTCTTTAGAGCGCGCAGCGGTGATGAGTGAAGAGGGCACCATTGATTCGGATGTCATCACCCTCGCCAGCAGCTTCTACACCCCAAGCTCCCCCCACCCCTCGCAACACAACGCCCCCAGCTACAACAACCACATAACCCCCCCCAGCCTAAACAGCGCCGACCTCTTAAACCCCGCCGTAGACGAGCGCGAGCGCTTAATTATGGCTTTGGAGCAAGCTGGCTGGGTGCAGGCCAAAGCCGCCCGTTTATTGGGTATGACGCCAAGGCAAATTGCCTATCGCATTCAAATTATGAAAATTAATGTGCGTAAGATGTAATTTTTTTTCAGCCACAGCAGATTTTCAAGTTCCATTTTATGGCAGGCTCTTCTTGAGACTTAATTCGCTAAAGTATGAATTGACTTAAGTTTGATTTTGCTGGGCTCGGAGCTGATTTTAAATTGGCTTTACTCTTATATGAGATAAAAATGTGTTGATGTCTTGCTGAATGCGTTGCTCTTGTTTGGCGATCATGTCTTGCCCAAAAACTGAGATCGTGGGCCTAAATAAAAATGTTAAGTATCCGTGTTGATCTATAGGCAATACATAATAAATATATGGGCTATTCTTAAAGCCATCGAATTCACGATCGGTTTCCCAGGTGATAAATTGCGCGCCGCCGACTGTGGTGTTTGAAAATTTACTAGGGGGGGCAATGGCATCTTCGGCATACTCTTCTGGGGAAACAGGTTTGCCCATATCATCAACTCGATATTTTTGATTGAGTCCCTTCGCGCCATTTAAATATTCTTGATAAGACTGCTTGACGTGTTCAATGAGATCAGCACCCTTGGGCAATAAGCTGTATCCAATGCTGACTCTTAAACTACCCAACTGCCCACCTGGCCCCTGAGATTTTTTACCCCAATAATCCCAAGTTCCCATGTCGATAGATTCAAACTCGCGCCAGGTTAAGGTTTTTTGGCTAGTCAGCTTCTCAGGATTGATTTGATAACTTTTAGCGGTATCGCGCTGATAAATTTTATCAAAATTTAATTCGCGGGAGAGGTTGCCGGGTATCAAATAAAAAACACTTACCCGATGGCCAACATGGATAACCTTCTCAATGGATTGGTTAAAGTCTGGCCCTGAAAGTGCAGCCGCTCGTACGCAACCGAAAAGTTGGCTAACTATAGAAAACATAATGAGAATCTTTTTGTGAATGCAATTCATGGTATGCATGTGTCTGAGTTGGGGTGACTAGTGCCCCTTGCGCGCTTGCTTTTGCATGTACCGGTCTACATACTTAGCCGATTTAAAATCACCTGCGAGTACAAGAAAGTGATGATAGGCCTCAAGTGTCAAAAAAGGCAAGGTGTGGGGACTTTCGGCGATGCTGCTGTTTTCTCCAGCTACTTTTTTACTAAAACGCAAGCTGCGGGTGATTGCCGCCGGACTTAAGTGATTAAAACCTGCGAGATTAGGCACCATATCAAAGGGATTGTCGCGATCGGGTGCTTCGCGGCGAATACCTACTTTATTTAACAATTTATCAGTTACTCGCTTATTGTTGCCACCGGCATGAAAGACCACTGAATTGAGGTTAAGGCTTTGTCCGGAGTAGTGTTTGAGATGGTACGCAAGAGCTTGTTTAAAGATAATCCCACCTTGGCTGTGTACTACCCATTTCACTGGCTGGCCGTCCTGTTGAACCTGACGCAAAATAGCTGATAATTGCTTGGCATTTTCTGTTGTGACACCTAGGTTGTCTCGCACTGATTCATAAAAATCTAATTTTGCGGTTTGACTTGGGTTGTGGAAAAGGGTGAATGAGTCGAATTCATCCTTACCAAAAGCGACATCTGCATGTACTCCCATCAGCCAGCCTGCCTTTCGGTAATCATTGAGCATGCCATTAACCGCCGCGTGGCGAGTGACTACTTTTCTTACCGCCCCTTTCGCGCGCCAGCTATCATCTTTAAGACTTTCAATTTCACTGAGTGAGGAGCTACTGGTAAATTTAACCTTGCCAATACGTTCAATCTCATATAGTGCTGAGCGCTCCTTAGACGAGTCTTTTTGAGCACCGAGAATATCTTTATTTAACTTTATCGAAGTAACGATAACCGCCGACGAAGAAATTCTGTATTTAATTACGTAGTTAAAAATGCTGGCACTGGCAAACTTCGCCTTTAAAAAATCTGGTCGTAAAGTGCTCGCCATACCATCCTGAGGTGAGGGTGTGCTTG
>DAOQGS010000370.1:0-4135 GCA_035338675.1 Cellvibrionaceae bacterium | reverse complement strand
GTGCAGATTCAAGTATTAGGCGGCCGTAGTAGAGTTCAACTGCGGTTTTTAGGTTCAAGCCCCCCTGCTGTTTGCCCGTTGCCTGGCGCCGTGTTTATGGCTCTCATCCAGCGGTTTTATTTGCGTTATATCTAAACTCAGTTAACGCCTTCCCTTATCAAGTGCTATAAGCCCTGTTGGCTGCTATGCTTTGGGCTTTATCGGCCCGAATTTTGCCGCCTTTACGCCCTTTCTAACAATAAAACCCATAAGCCCCTGTTAACGGAGATCCATATGTGCGGAATCCTCGGCCTAGTTGCGGCCAACCCTGCGCCGCCTGAGGTGGTGAAGGGGCAGCTTGCGGCCATGGCAGCGCGCCTGGTGCACCGAGGGCCTGATGCGGAGGGCTTTTATTGCCAGGGGCCGGTGGGCCTAGGCCATCGCCGCCTGAGTATTATCGACCTGGAAGGCGGCGCCCAACCTATGCAAACCCCGGACGGCCAGTTGTGCGTCACCTTTAATGGGGAAATTTTTAATTTCATTGAGCTGCGCCAATCCCTTCAACAGAAGGGTTATGTATTTGCCAGTCATTCCGACACCGAAGTTATTCTGCATCTGTACCGCGAATACGGCCTGGGGTTTGCGAATTATTTAAATGGCCAATTTGCCATAGGCCTGTGGGATGCTACTAAGCAGCAATTAATTCTCGTGCGTGATCGGGTGGGTATTTGCCCGCTGTATTATTTTAGCGATGAGCAGCAGTTTATTTTTGCCTCGGAAATAAAAGCCTTAATGCCTGCGCTGCCCCAGGGGCTTGAACTGAATCACGAAGGATTAGACGATTTATTTACCGGCTGGACCTGCCTGCCGCCGCAAACAATTTTCCGCGCTATTTGGCAGGTGCAACCCGGTGAAATGCTGGTGATTAAAAATCCCTCCAGCATCAGCCGGCATTTTTATTGGCAACTCAATTACCCGCAGTACAGCAGTGAATACGACCCGCGATCAGAAGCTGAGCTGATTGATGAGCTGCACCAGTTATTAACCGACGCCACGGCTATCCGCCTGCGCTCGGATGTACCCATAGGCGCCTATTTATCCGGCGGTTTAGATTCCTCCGTGCTGGTGGCCTTAATGCACCGGCAAATTAAGGATCAGCTGCATACCTTTTCTTTAGGTTTTACCGATCCGGCCTTGGATGAAAGTGTTTTTCAAGATCGGGTGGTGAATTATTTAGGCACCCAACATGCCCGCCGCACCATCGACTACCCGCAAATTGCCGACGCTCTTGTCGCCACCATTTGGCATACCGAATCCCCTATTTTACGCACCGCACCAGTACCTATGGGTTTATTATCCCAATGGGTGCAGCAGCAGGGTTATAAAGTGGTTCTAACCGGTGAGGGCGCTGATGAAGTATTAGGTGGTTACGATATTTTTAAAGAAGCCAAGGTGCGGCAATTTTGGGCTCGGCAACCGGCCTCAACCTGGCGGCCCCATTTATTAACCCGCTTATACCCCTATATGGAATTGCCCAAGGGCGATGCCAGCGTCTATTTAAAGCGGTTTTTTGGCGTGGGCCTGGAAACCCCCGAATTACTCTGGCACTCCCATATGCCCCGCTGGCAAACCACCAGCAAAGCCAAATTATTTTTCGGCGAGAATTTTTCCGCAGGCCTTCAGCATTCTTTTGAAGCCAAAATCAACGCCTTATTTCCGCCGCAAGCGAGCCGCTGGCACAGTTTTAACCGTGCACAATTTTTAGAAATTAAAACCCTTATGTCCGGTTATCTGCTCACCTCCCAGGGTGATCGCATGTTGACACAACACTCCATTGAAGGGCGTTTTCCGTTTTTAGATCACCGTTTAATGGAATTTGCCAACCGCTTGCCGCCCAAATATAAAATGAAGGCCATGCGGGAAAAATATTTGCTGCGCGCCATGGCTAAACGCTATTTGCCCGCAGATATTAGTTTGCGCCATAAACAGCCCTACCGCGCACCCAACCTTGCTGCCAGCCAAGATGCTTTATTTAATAGCGATTTGGCCGATTATTTAAGTGCCGAAACGTGCCAGCGTTGGGGCATATTTGCGGGCAATAAGGTGGGCTTTTTGCTGCAGAAAGCCCGTGGCGCCAAAGCCTTAAACACCAGTGAAGCCCAGGCCCTCACCGGTATACTCACCACCCATATTCTTCTTGATCAATTTTGTAGTGGCAGGAATTAACCATGACCGATAACACCCCCCGCGAGTCTTTGCGCCAATTTATTCTCAATAACTATTTGTTTACCGACGACCAATCGGCCCTTACCGATGACGCCTCATTTTTAGATAACGGCATTTTAGACTCCATGGGTATTTTAGAGTTGATCGATTTTTTAGATGAAACCTTCGGCGTAAAAGTGGCGGGGGATGAATTAGTGCCGGAAAATCTCGACTCCATTAACAGCGTGCTGAAGTTTCTGGCCACTAAGCAATAAGGGTTTTTTTATGGATATTCGCCGCCTATTATCCGATAGCCTAAGCCTCGCCTTTGCACACCAGCCCGATGCCATTGCGGTTACCTTTGGCGAGCAGGATTACACCTATCGCGACCTGTACCAGCAGAGCCAAAGCATCGCTGCGTACTTGCGCGAGCAGGGCTTAAAGCCGGGTGAGCGGGTGGCCATATTTATGGAAAATAGCTGGCCCATAGTGCCGAGTATTTTTGGTGTGCTCTACGCTGGCGGCGTATTTTTGGTGATTAACCACCTCACCAAAGCCCATAAACTTGCTTATATTTTGCAGGATAGCGGCGCGCAATTTTTATTATCCGACGCTGTTGTGGCGGGGCAATTTTTGCCGGTGTTAAATCAATGCCCGGAGGTGCGCGCTGTGATTTATGCCGGTGCCACCATAGCCGCCGATTGCCACAAACCCTTGGTGCCGCTGGCCAGTGTGTTAACTACTCAAGTGGATACACCGGTGAATCCAGGCCGCATTAATTTAGATTTGGCGGCGTTAATTTATACCTCCGGCAGCACCGGTGACCCTAAAGGCGTGATGATGACCCACGCCAATATGGTGTTCACCTGCGATAGTTTAATTGAGTATTTAAGGCTGGATCAGCAGGCGCGCATCCTGTGTTTTTTACCGCTCGCCTTTGATTATGGCCTGTACCAAATTTTAATGGCGGTGCGTTTGGGTGCGCGTTTAATTGTGTGTAAATCCTTTGCCTTTCCCGCCCAGGTATTCAACGAAATAAACCGCACCCAGGCCAGTGTATTTCCCGGAGTGCCAACGGTGTTTTCCACTTTGATTGGCATTCACCATAAAACGCCCCTGTGTTTTCCGTCGGTTACCCGCGTGACTAATACCGCCGCTGCTTTGCCGCCGGAATATGTGCCGATTTTAAAAACTGTTTTCCCCAATGCACTCATTTATAAAATGTACGGCCTTACCGAATGCAAGCGGGTGAGTTACCTAGAGCCTGAAGATGCCGAGCGCTTTCCTACTTCTGTGGGTAAAGCCATTCCTGGCACCCAAGTATTTATTTTAGATGAAGCGCGCAAACCCTTAGGCCCCAACCAAATGGGCACCCTATATGTGCGCGGCGCCCATGTAATGCAAGGCTACTGGAACAAACCGATTGAAACCGCCAAAATGCTGGTAAAAGATCTGTTCCCCGGTGAAAACATTCTCTGTGCCCAGGATCAATTTATGCTGGATGAAGAGGGCAATATGTATTTTTGCGGCCGGGTGGATGACATTATTAAATCCCGTGGCGAAAAGGTAAGCCCGGTGGAGGTGGAAAATGTTTTGTACCGTTTGCCCGGCGTGCGGGAGGCGGCGGTGCTGGGTATTGATGACCCGGTGGAGGGGCAATCCATAAAAGCCTTTGTGGCCATCGATGCCGATAGCGGCCTGGACGAGAAAAAAATCCGCCAATTTTGCACCGCCCATTTGGAAAATTTTATGGTGCCCAAGGTAGTGGAAATTCGCGAGAGTTTACCCAAAACCGATTCCAATAAAATTAGTAAAAAGGATTTGCGCTCATGATGCCGCTATTTGCCGAACTCTATGCTCAGGAATGTGCAGGGCAGTTTACTCAGTTGCTAGAGCAGTTTGCCCCTCAATTGGCTGTATTGCCCGATAAAAGTGAGGAAACCCCAGCAGC
>DAOQGS010000369.1:0-4147 GCA_035338675.1 Cellvibrionaceae bacterium | reverse complement strand
CCTCGGCCTTACTGACATATAAATACACATCCTGTTTTTTAACGCTTTTATACACATCGCAAATTAATTTTGCTGGAGCGGTTGCATCGGTCATAGGCTTTTTATTCCGCGGAAAATTGGGCTAAAGCTGTGTCGGGCTCGCGTGTACAGAGGGCCAACAGCCCATCGCCGATAATCGAGCGGCGCCAGCCCTGCAAAATGCTCGGCAGTGGCTCGCCCTTGGGCAAGCCCCGCGCTAAATATTCGTAATCCCGCTTGCGGGCTAACACTTCCGGCGCCACCGCCAATGTTTGGGCTTGAGCCTCCACCCACAGGCGCCAGTTTTTAATCAGCTGTTGCTGGCTGCCACTTAAGGGGCGCGGCTGGGGCGGCGGCAGTTGCTCGTCTTTAAGCGCTAATACCGATTGGATCATTTCAATAATGTCCTCCCCGTAGCGCCGAATGGTTTTTTCCGGCAGGTCTTCAATGTGGCGCAACTGGCTGATGTGTTTGGGCTTACTCTGCGCCAACTGATACAGGGCCGCCTCTTTAACGACGTGATTGCGCGGCACATTGGTCTCCTGGGCCACCTGCTCCCGCCAAAAACTCAGGCGCGCCGCAAGGGCCTGTTCGCGCCGACTCATGCGCTGCAAACCTTTTAAGCGCAGATGGCTTAACGCCGCATCCTGGGCGTCCTGGCTGTGGGCGAGGAGGGAATTACAATCCTCTTGCAGCCAGGCGAGGCGGTTTTGCTCGGTCAATTTGGCGTGCAACTGCTGGGCAATGGGCAGCAGGTAATACACATCCCAAGCGGCGTAGAGGGTTTGCGCGGGGCTTAAGGGGCGGGCGAGCCAGTCGGAGCGGGTTTCGTCTTTGGGCAAGTGCACACCCAGCATCTGCTCCACCAAACGGGCATAGCCCACCGAAAACCCCTGCCCCACCATGGCCGCCGCCACCTGGGTATCAAAAAGATTCACCGGCAAAGCGCCCAGCAGCAAGGCGAAAATTTCTAAATCCTCTGAACAGGCATGTAAGGCCTTGCACACAGCGGGGTTGGCCATCACCTGCGCCAAGGGCTGCCACTGGCTGATGGCGGTGGGGTCGATAAAATAAATGGCGTGGCCATCGTATATTTGCAGCAGCGCGGCTATGGGGTAATAGGTGTTGGTGCGCAAAAATTCTGTATCCACCGCCAACCAGGCCTGTTGGTTCCAAGCGGTGCACAGCTGCGCAAGCGCACTATCACTTGCCACCCAGATAGGGGTGGGGGTTTGCGGGGAAGCTGTGGCGGCGGACATGATTAAAGCTCCCGGCGGCTGTTAAGGGCATGGGCCAGGGTGCCGCCATCGATGTATTCAAGCTCGCCGCCGATGGGCACACCGTGGGCGATGCGGGTCACTTTAACATCTAAGGGCTTGGCCTTCTGGGCGATAAAGTGGGCCGTGGCCTCCCCCTCCATGGTGGGGTTGGTGGCAATAATTAATTCGCTGATGCCATCGCTGCGCAGGCGCTCGAATAACACATCCAATCCCAATTCCGCAGGCCCGATGCCATCGATGGGGGAGAGCTTGCCGTAGAGCACAAAATAGCGGCCGCGAAAAATCCCCGACTGCTCCAGGGCCATCACATCAGCCGGGTTTTCAACGACGCATAAAACCTCCGCTTGGCGCTTGGGGCTGGCGCAAATATGGCAGCGGGTCTGCTCGGTGAGAATCCGGCAGCTATCGCAGCGTTTGACCTGTTCGCAGGCCGCCTGCAAATTGGCGGCTAGCTGCAGGGCCGCTGGCCGGTTGCGCTCCAATAAATGCAGCGCCATCCGCTGAGCGGATTTAGGGCCCACACCGGGCAGGGTGCGCAGGGAGGCGATTAGTTGGTCGATTAGGGGGCTTAACATCGGGCCTGGCTTACTCTGGGTAAAGCGTTAATAAAAGTGTCTTGCTGCGTGCGTTGTATCTGGTGCTCTGGTTTGGCCGCCGGGCGCTGTAACTTCAAAACTTAAAGTAACTTCAAAACTTAAAGTAACTTCAAAACTTAAAATTCCCAGGGCTAAATTCCCTCCGGCTTGATCTGCCCGAACCAAGCTGGGCGAGTATTTAGGGCACCACATCCTGCGCCCCGGCGCCCAAACACAATTCACGATGGGCGCACACTCCCACATCGGTGAGTTGGCGCGAGTGCAAAGCACCGCTCTATCATTGGGCCGACAACAGCGCCGCATCAATCAGCTGTGCAAATGGGGCGTTCAGCCTGGCAGTCCCTGATTGGCGCCGGTTGATTAAAATGGGAACTTAAACCCGGCCGGCAAATTTAATCCCGCCGCTAAATTGCCCATGCTGGATTTATTCAGCTCTTCAATGCGGCGCACTGCGTCATTGACGGCGGCGGCCAAGAGGTCTTCCAATACTTCTTTATCTTCACTCATTACAGACGGGTCGATACTTACCGAGCGCACGTCGTGGCGGCCGGTCATCACCACTTTTACCAAACCGGCACCGGCCTGGCCTTCCACTTCGCGGTTGGCCATTTCCTCCTGCATGGATTGCATTTTTTCCTGCATGGCTTGCGCTTGTTTCATTAAATCACCCAGGCCCATAGCATTTGCTCCTCTAGAGTACTTTTACGCTGTCAATTTTTAATTCGCCGTCAAAGTCGCGCACCAGTTGCTGCACAAACGGGTCCGCGCGCAGGGTGGCTATGCCCTGCTGTAATTTTTCCGCCCGCTCATTAATGCCCGCTTGGGCGGGGGTTAGATGCTCCGGGGCCAGAGCACCTATGTTGATATGTGCCTTGATGGGTTGGCCAAAATAATCACTTAGGGCATCGGCCAAGCGCTGGCGGTGGGAATCCTCGTACAGGCTGGCGCGGGCCTCATCCAATAAAAAATACAGCTGATTGCCCTCCCGGCCGGTTAACACCGCGTTGGACGCCGTGCTTTGAATTACCCCGCGCAGATTGAGCGCCTGGTACACACTCACCCAATGGGCGGGTGTGAAGTCTTCCAGGCGAATGCCCGCCGCAGGCACACTCACCACCGCGGGTGCAGCCACCTGGGCTTCTACGGCGGCAGGTTTATCGCGGCTTTTGCGCTCGTGAATTAAATTCGCCGCGCGCGTAAGGCCCAGCTGAGCAGATAGCTCAGCGCTGAGGGGCTGGGGCTTTTTTGCATCAGGGCCAGCCTCCCCACTGGCGTCAACCAAGGGCTCAACAGGGGCCGCTTGCGCGTTATCAATACCTGTTGAATCGTACAGGGGCTCAGGTGCTGGCGGCGCAAAGGCTAAAGGGTCTGCGCGGGCATCATGCATCTGGGGCGGTGCTTCATCTGCGGGCGCTGTAGCCACAAAACTGGTCTTGGACGGGGGCTCTGGCTGCGGCGGCAAGTCCGGGGGCGCCACTGGTTCTGCCAAAGGGAGACCGGCTGGTGCGCTCGAAGCAGCCCCCTGCCCGCCTGCAAAATGCAGGGGCGCCTGGGGCAAATCCAGCAAACCCTGGGGTTTGAAGGCCAGCATGCGCAGCAGGGTCATTTCAAAACCGGCTCGCGGGTCTGGGCTTAAATGCAAATCCCGGCGGCCGATCAAGGCGGTTTGGTAGAAGAGCTGCACATCCTCCGGGGTGAGGGCGCGGCTAAAATGCAAAATCTGTTGGCGATCGCCAAAGCTATTATCCACCGCCTCGGGCAAAGCTTGGGCAATGGCCACTCGGTGTAAGAGGGTCACCAAATCACCGAGGGCGCCAAAGTAATCCGGTGCGTGCTCGGCAAAGGCAGCTACAGCCTGCAAGAGCGCTCGGCCGTCGCCATCAATCAAGCCCTGCATCACCTGGGCGATTAATTGGTAATCGATGGTGCCGAGCATAGCCGCCACATCGCTGCTGGCCACCTTGCCGCAACCAAAGGCGATGGCCTGGTCGGTAAGGCTCAGGCTGTCGCGCATACTGCCGTCGGCGGCGCGGGCCAGCTGCCACAGGGCCGCCTCTTCAAAGGGGATTTGCTCCTCCCCCAAAACAAACCCCAAGTGCCCCACAATCCGCTCGGGGCTCATGTTTTTCAGGTTAAATTGCAAACAGCGGGAGAGCACCGTCACCGGCAGTTTTTGCGGGTCGGTGGTGGCGAGTAAAAATTTGACGTGTTCGGGGGGTTCTTCGAGGGTTTTAAGCAGCGCGTTAAAACTGC
>DAOQGS010000368.1:0-4147 GCA_035338675.1 Cellvibrionaceae bacterium | reverse complement strand
ACTGTGTTGGGTTTCGCTATGCTCTACCCAACTACTTAATAGCACCTCAAGCTAACCACACAATCTCTTCTAGCACCCGCCCCACCAAACAAGGCGCCAACAAATATCCATGCCGATACAACCCGTTCACCCGCACAAACGGGCAACCATTATTTAATTGCCCATTATCAATATGGGGCAAATTATCCATCAAACTAGGCCGCAAATTCGCATCTAATTCTAAAATCCGCGCCTCGGCAAAGGCCGGGTTTAAGGTATATAAGGCGCTGCCTAATTCCAACAGGGATTGCAGGCTCATAGGTGAGCGGTCTTCGCTTTCTAATTCGGTGGCGCCGATAATAAAACGCCCGCCGGGTTTGGGCACTATGTAGAGTTTGTAGCGCGGGTGCATTAAACGAATAGGGCGGTTTAAGTGCACTTCTTCGGTGTGTACCCAAAGTACTTCACCGCGCACGCCGCGCACTATTTGTGGGGTGGGGCCGTCTTTGGCGCCGGTGCCTCGGCAGTCCAGCCATAAATTAAATTGGCCGTATTGGTCGGGTGTATCTAAATTAATACTGGTGTGTTCGTGTAGCTGCACACCTAATTGGTTTAATTGCGCCAATAAATTATCCAATAATTGGCGGTTATCCAAATGGGCTTCAAAAGGCAGCAATAAACCGCGCGCGAAATTACTGGCAAGGTCTGGCTCTAATTGTTTTAGTTCTGCGCGGTTTAACCAACGGGCGCCGTGTTCAGCGCCTAAATGGTGAATTAAATCCTGATAAAACTGCTGTAATTCCGCTTCATCCTGCGGGTGGGCGATCACTAAGCTGCCTTGGTCGCTATAGCTAATAATGGGATGTTGCTGATGATTTAATTCTGCAATCCACTTAGGCCAAATAGCCAAGGACTGCATACCCATATCGTAAATAAGCCGCTCGCTTACCACCACTTCAGACAGCGGGCTAATCATAGCGGCGGCGGTGTGGGCGGCATTTTTAGGGCTTTTTATGGAGTCTGTATCAAACAGGTGAACGCTGTGGCCGAGTAGCGCCAAACGCCAGGCCAATAAACGGCCCATTAAACCAGCACCGGCGATGGCAATTCTTTGCCCTGTAACCCTGGCCATTAAACGGCCCAATCAATTATTGGCAAACCTTTGCTCTGCAACCAGTGGTTTGCCTGGGAGAAATGTTTACAGCCAAAAAAACCGCGATGGCTGGAGAGGGGCGAAGGGTGGGGGGCTTTTAATACTAGGTGTCTGCGCGTATCAATTAATTTACCTTTTTGCTGGGCGTATGAACCCCACAATAAAAATACTAAATCTTCGCGCTGTTTATTCAGCAGGTCGATAATCTTATCGGTAAATTGCTCCCAACCGCGCCCCTGGTGGGAACCGGCAAGGCCTGCGCGCACGCTTAAAGTGGCATTGAGTAATAACACCCCCTGTCGTGCCCATTTGGTTAAATTGCCGTTTTTACTGATCGGCAGGCCAATATCCGTATTAATTTCTTTAAACATATTGACGAGGGATGGCGGGGGCGGCACGCCATCGGGCACGGAGAAAGATAAACCATGGGCTTGGCCGGGGCCATGGTAGGGGTCTTGGCCTAGAATGACTACTTTTACCGCGTCAAACGGCGTGGTGTTCAGGGCGTTAAACATCAAAGGGCCGGGTGGGTAAACCACCTGACCCTGTTGTTTTTCCTGCTGCAAAAAGGCGCGCAGCTGTTGCATATAAGGCGCATTAAATTCCGCCTGTAAATGCGCGAGCCAGCTGGGCTCCAGTTCTATGTTTTTACCCATAATACTTTAGGCTTCCGGCCGCATATGGGGGAACAATAAAACATCGCGAATAGAAGGGGAGTCGGTTAATAACATTACTAAACGGTCGATGCCTATACCTTCGCCAGCAGTGGGGGGCAGGCCGTATTCCAGCGCGCGAATATAATCGGAGTCAAAATGCATGGCTTCGTCATCGCCCGCGTCTTTTTCCGCTACTTGGCTTTGGAAACGCTCGGCCTGGTCTTCCGCATCGTTTAATTCCGAAAAACCGTTGGCAATTTCCCGCCCGCCGACAAAAAATTCAAAGCGGTCAGTCACAAATGGATTGTCGTTATTGCGCCGCGCTAAGGGCGAGACTTCCGCTGGGTATTCGGTAATAAAGGTGGGCTGCTCTAAACGGTGCTCGACAGTTTTTTCAAAGATTTCAATTTGTACCTTGCCTAAACCCCAGCTGGGTTTTACAGGGATTTTTAAGCCCTCGGCGACTTTTTTGGCGGCTTCCAAGGTATTGATATTGTCGGCGGTTAATTCTGGGTTGTAGTGCAATATAGAATTAAATACCGACAGGCGGGTAAAGGGTTTGGCAAAATCGTATACCACTTGCACTGGCTCTTCGCCTTCTTTGGCGGGCTTGGTGGCAGTAACTAAATTAGTACCCAATACCGCGCTGCTTAATTGGCGCAGCATGTCTTCGGTTAAATTCATTAAATCGTTGTAATCGGCATAGGCTTGGTAAAACTCCAGCATGGTAAATTCTGGGTTGTGCCGGGTGCTTAAGCCTTCGTTGCGGAAGTTACGGTTAATTTCATACACCCGCTCAAAACCGCCCACCACTAAACGCTTTAAATATAGTTCTGGGGCGATGCGCAGGTACATTTGAATATCCAGCGCATTGTGGTGGGTAATAAATGGTTTGGCGGTGGCGCCGCCGGGAATTACCTGCAGCATGGGGGTTTCCACCTCCATAAAATCCCGGCCGTTTAAATAACTGCGGATAAAATCGATGATTTTTGTGCGCAGTTTAAATACATCGCGAATTTCTGGGTTTACCACTAAATCCACATAGCGCTGGCGGTAGCGCAATTCTTGGTCGGCGAGGCCATGGTATTTATCCGGCAGTGGGCGCAGGGCTTTGGTGAGTAATTGGTATTCCTCGCAGTTCACATATAAATCCCCTTTACCGGATTTATGCAGTGCGCCGGTTACGCCGACGATATCGCCAATATCCCAGTTATGCCAACGCTCTTTCATTACATGTTGCGCGTCTTTATCTGCATAGAGTTGGATGCGGCCGGAGGCGTCTTGCAATACAAAAAACGGCCCGCGTTTAGCGAGAATACGCCCGCTGACGGCGACTTTAAAATCCATCGCCTCTAACTCTTCTTTGCTGTATTCGCCGTGGGAGTTTTGCAATGCTTGCGCTTCGTGGCTGCGGCGAAATTGGTTCGGGAAGGCGTTGCCCTGGCTGCGGATATGCGCAAGTTTACTGCGGCGCTCGGCAATTAATTTGTTTTCATCTTGGCTTTGATCAGTCATGGTTTGGCTCGTTTTTTACAGGCCAGCTTTTAAGCTAGCTTCAATAAAATCATCCAGGTCGCCATCTAATACGGCCTGGCAGTTAGAAGTTTGTACCCCGGTGCGCAAATCTTTAATGCGCGAATCATCCAGCACATAGGAGCGAATTTGGCTGCCCCAGCCTATATCTGCTTTGCTGTCTTCCAGGGCTTGTTTTTCTGCGTTGCGCTTAAGCATTTCCTGCTCGTACATTTTTGCGCGCAGCATCTTCATGGCTTTATCGCGGTTGGAATGTTGCGAGCGCTCGCTCTGGCAACTTACCACCACGCCGGTGGGTACGTGGGTGATGCGTATGGCCGAGTCAGTTTTGTTGACGTGCTGGCCACCGGCGCCACTGGCGCGGTAGGTGTCCACTTTTAAATCCGCCGGGTTGATATCAATTTGAATATCATCGGAGATTTCCGGCGACACAAACACCGACGCAAACGAGGTATGGCGGCGGTTGCCCGAATCAAACGGCGATTTGCGCACTAAGCGGTGTACACCGGTTTCCGTGCGCAGCCAGCCGAAGGCGTATTCACCTTCAAAACGAATGGTGGCGCTTTTAATCCCGGCTACGTCGCCGTCGGAGCATTCTTCTAAAGTGGTTTTAAATCCCTTGGCCTCACCCCAGCGCAAAAACATCCGCAGCATCATATCGGCCCAATCCTGCGCCTCGGTGCCGCCGGAGCCCGCCTGGATATCCAGGTACGCATTACAGGGGTCCATTTCTTTACTGAACATACGGCGAAATTCCAGTTTCGCCAATTGGGCTTCTAGCTGATCAATTTCCTTTTGAATATCGCCCAGGCTGCCCTCGTCGTTT
>DAOQGS010000367.1:0-4183 GCA_035338675.1 Cellvibrionaceae bacterium | reverse complement strand
CAGTATTTAGCCCTGCCCAATGTGGCTTGTGTGGGCGGCTCTTGGTTGGTGCCAAAGGCGGCGGTGGATGCGCAAAATTGGCAAGCTATTACCGATATCGCCAAACAAACCACGGCGAAGCTCACACCTAAAAGCTAGGGCCAAGAGGATGTAAGCCGCAGAATTAAAACCGCCTTTAGGCGGTTTTTTTATGGAAGCGGTTTAACCTGGGCGGCTATTTACCAAGCCCTCGGCGTATAATGCCTGTCCAATTCACAGGAGGCTAATATGTCTATCTTTAAATCCCACATCACTGCGATGAGCGCCTATAAACCCCCATTGGATGGGCGGGATGCGCATCAGCATTTGTTGTTGGATTTTAATGAGCGCACTTTGCCGGTTGCCAAGGCGGTGGAAGATGCTTTGGTGGACTATATTCGCTCTGGTCGCCTGCAAATGTATCCGTCCTACGGCAATGTAGTGTCACAAATTGCCGCCTATGCCGGTGTGCCAGCTGAGCAGTTGATGATTACCAATGGCTCAGACCAAGGTATTGAATTAATTATTCGCGCCAGTTGCCGCGAAGGTGATGAGGCGATTATTCCAGGCCCTGGTTTTGCGTTTTATGCCCAGTGCGCGAAGGTGGAAAATCTAAGCATTATTGAGCCGAAATATCGCTTTAATGAGGGCTTCCCATTTAATCAGGTGATGGCGGCGATTACTCCTAAAACTCGCGTTATTTGTCTGGCAAACCCCAATAACCCCTGCGGCACGCCGATTAGCCGGGAGCATATTTTAGCGATTGCGGAGGCGGCGCCTCAGGCGGCTATTTTGGTGGATGAGTGTTATTACGAATATGTAAAAACCACTGTTGCCGATGTGGTGGAGCAATACCCGAATATTGTTATTACGCGCACGTTTTCAAAAACCTGGGGCATTCCCAGTTTGCGCTTGGGTTATATCATCAGCCACCCCAACAATATTTTGGCGCTGTTAAATGTGCGCGGCCCCTACGATGTCAATCAATTAGCGGTGGTGGCCATTCAAGCGGCATTACAAAACCCTAAGGCTACTCTGGCCTATGTGGATGAAGTGATGCAGCAATCTAAACCCTTATTGGAAGAGTATCTGCGCAACAAGGCGGTAAAATTTTGGCCCAGTGCCACTAATTATATTTGGACCTTTCCCGCCGACCCGCAAGCGGTTACCGCAGGTTTACAGCAGGCGGGCATTTTGGTGCGACCGCGTTTGGATGCCGATGGTGTATTAGGTGTGCGCATTACCATTGGAACTCTTGAGCAAACCCAGCGCTTAATTGCCACTTTGGATGGTTTGCTTTAGGTGATTAACCTGCTTTAGGCAATTAATCGCCCCGTAAAGCTGTCTCGTTTTACGGGGTATTTTTTTGGCTAAATGCCAGCCCTTTTTTGGCTAAATGCCTGCCATAGGCAGAGCGCGCGGCCGACGAAATAACCGCTGGATAAACCGTATACTAAGCTAAATGCTAGTTTTAATAGGGTAGAGTCTAAAGCGGCGGGACTTATGCCGTGTAAAACCCCCACAGAATATTTGGCAAAAAATATCAGCATAATTACCGAGAACGGTGCCCAACTGCCGGGGATAAAAAAGCTGTTGTTTGTTTGGTTATATTTCAAGCCGCGCACAGGCCAGATTCGCGCTACAGCAAAAGCACTCATAATTAAGCCGGCACCCCATATCGATAGGGCGCTTGGCATAAAGCCAAAGCTGGTCCAGACACCGGTGAACGAAAGCGCCAACATGCCCAAAGGCAGAATAAACGCCAAAGGTTTTTTTACTTGTCGATTTTTGCGCTGTTGGACCCCAAGTAGCACCAAACCAATAAATAGTCCAAATACCCAGGTGGGGGTGTGGGTAATAATCTCGAGCATAGCGTTTCCTTAAGAAAAATGTGGGGTCAAATTGAGCGTGGCTCATGGTACTGTTTGGGATTATTTTAATCCATTCGATAATGCCACTTTACGGATACAAGTAAGCCTATTGGGGGGGCAGCTTGCTGGGCCATGCATCATTAGGCTCGCCTCATTAGCCAGTTTGCGTATAGTGTTATTAACCCGGCGGCATTTAATGCCGGGTTAATAATGGCGGCAAGGATGCCGCACTCGGCGGTGCAAGCCGCCGCGAGCTGCGTTAAAACAAGAAAATCCACGCATTTTCGTAAGTTTAACGCAGCGACGGCAAAATAGATCAGGACGATCTATTTTGCCCCCGGGTTAATAAGTTCGGGCAAATTAAGCCCATTGGTAGCATAGGAGCATTAGTGTGAAATTATTTCGAAGCATTTCTCTGGCGTTAGCGCTGATCTTACTGGTAAGTGGCGTTGTGCTGATTAGCACCTTCGACGCCAAGCGGTTTTTACCCGTAATTACCCAGGCGGCGCAAAAAGAGGGTTTTGCCCTTCACGTGGATGACATAGGTTTAGCCATTTGGCCGGAGCTGGGCCTTAAGCTTACGGGGATACAGGTGGATTCACTGGCGCGGCCTGGGCCTACGCCTTTATTAACAATGGCTAAGGCGACACTTGCCATACCCATTAAGCCTTTGTTAGCTGGCACACTGCAGGTGCGGGAAATTTCCCTCGACAATGGCGCGGTCAATCTTTGGCAAAATAAAACGGGGAACAATTGGAGCGGGGCGCCTGCCGGTGATATGCAACAAAATAAATCAGCGGCAACACAAACACCGGATACAGGGAGTAATAAAGTAGCGACTAACAAAATAGAAATTAATAAAGTAGCGCTTAAGAATATTGCCCTGCAATGGCAAGACGATCAGCAGCCGCCAATGGCCGCAAGCATTAAACAAGCGGGCGTTGAGCTTAAAGAATTAAATCACTTTGCCGTCACTTTAGTAGGGCAATTAGCGGCGCGCGGTACAACACCGGCTTTGGCCGTTGAGCTTGAGCAGACACTTAAACAAGCCGATGCCAGCTGGCAGTTGCTCGATGGCAAGGGAAAAATAGGCCCAGTCAATGGGCCGCAATTTTTAATTAATTATCACGGCGACCTAAGCGATAACTTTGCCAAAGTGGCCGGTGGTTTTAGTGTGCAGCCATTTAATCCTGCAGCTTATTTGCCGCTTTTGGGTATTACTCTGGCGGATAAAAGCCGTCTGCAATCCTTAAGTATAAGCGCGGATGTAAACTGGCACGCGGGCGCGCTTAAATTTACCCAGGGAATTTTAAAACTAGATGACACCGCCATTAATTGGCAATTAATGCAAAACGCCGAGCGTTGGCAATTGGCTATTAAGGCTCCCAGACTGGATGTGGATGCTTATTTACCGCCGCCCAATCCGACTGAGGAAAAAGCGCAACACACTTCTGAGCCTCCACCTGAGATAGATTTAAGCGGTGTGCCTGCCATGGACATCAGCGCGCAGTTTGATGAGCTGATCATTGCTCGTTACGTATTAAATGAGTTGCACTTTAAATTGGCGGTTGATTCTCGCCGCATAGCCTTGGCGCCTGTTTCTGCTCGGCTATATGGCGGCGCTTTAGATGGGCAGTTGAATATTAGCCTTGCACCCAAATCCGCCGAGCTAAAAGGAAATCTTGATGCTAAGGGCGTGAACCTGGAGCCACTATGGAAGCACTTTAGCCCCCAGGCTCAAATGCAATTAAGCGGCGCCATTAACGCGCAGACCCAATGGCAAGCAACGGCTACAGGCCTTAGTGGTTTGGCAAAACAGCTAAATGGCCAGGTGACGGTGCAGGGGGAGGGTGTACGCTTAAGCCCATTGAATATTACCCAGCACTACTGCCAAATAATTAGCCAGGCCACTTTGTGGAAAAAAGATAATAACGAATGGCCGGAGTTTAGCCAATTGCAGGAATTAACCGGCGAATTTGCCATTACCCCAGCGCAGGTAACATTTAATCGCTTATACAGCCGGGTGGATAAATTACAGGTGGATGGGGCAGGCAGTTGGGATCGGCAGTCGGATCAATTAAGGGTGCAATTGCCGATTACTTTACTGCAGATGGCGGAAGCTGAAACCAATATCAAAGGCTGCACCATTGGCAGTGATTATTGGGTGAATCGCAAATTATCCCTCTTAGAGTGTAAAGGCAAATTGGCCACCCTAGATGCTAAGCGCGATTGTGGGATTGATAAAGCGGGCGTGGCAGGCCTATTAAAAGACTATGCGCTGTATAAATTAAAAA
>DAOQGS010000366.1:0-4183 GCA_035338675.1 Cellvibrionaceae bacterium | reverse complement strand
GCCCAAATCGCCCACACATTTGCGCATGGCGCGGCACACGGTTGTGGCCGTTCCCAAATCCAATACGCTGCCCGCTGGAGTAAATTCGTTGAGGGTGGCAAAGGCGCAGGTGTGTTTGGAGCTGACCACATTGCCGCCAGTGATAATCGCCGCAGTGGCCTGAATCATCGGCAGGCTGTTATTTTTACTGCGACTAAAATTAAAACCTTCTTTGCCTAAGGCCAGCTGCTCTATATCAACCGCAAGCACCGGGATGGTGCCATTGCGCAACTTTTCAGGGGTGCCCGCCAGCTCCATGGGTATGCTCTGTTTTTTGCCTTGATCAAGCAGGCTGACAATTAGCTTTTTATCCACCTCACAAGGGAAGGTTTTTTGCGTGTATTTATACCCCTTCACATTAAAGCCAACATTTTCATTCAAATAGACCTTATTGGGCGCTGCGGCTGCCCAAGAAGCCCATACCATACACACTAAAAAATTTACTACTGCTAAGCGATTCATAACGCCCCCCGTAAACCATAGCCCCGGCCTGCGGGGATGAATAAACTATACCTAAGCACAACCAAAATTGTCGGGCCGCACCTATACCTGTGCCACACCCTTCGCTTACCAAAAATATACCATTGCAAATCAAATAGTTATGCATTTTAAGGGAAACAATTTTGCTTGTCTTTAGCCTACCTGATCCGGCACAATTCCGCTGTTGCCATCGATAGTTGAACACGGCTGTCGCACGCCAAGCTGCATCTTTACCTTATAACTACATAATAGGAAGCACCCAGGGTGAGCCCAACCGAAACGCTCCGCAATTTTACGGTAGGCGCAATTGAAGTATCTCCACAACACAATACGCTGCGCCTGGTTAACCGCTCCATTACCGTTCAACCCAAGGTGATGGCGGTGTTGTATTACCTCGCCCAACACCAAACGCGGGTGGTGGGCAATGAAGAGTTGCTGCAAGCGGTGTGGCAAGGCCGGGTGGTTACACTGGCCTCGGTGCAAAAAAGTATTAACGCCCTGCGCAGCGCCCTGGCGGATTTAGCAGGCGAGCAGGAATTTGTCGCGTATTTTTCCAAACGCGGCTATCAACTGATGCAACCGGTCAGCTGGGTCGAAGTAAGCTCGCGCAGCCAAAATGAATCCGCGCCACTTGTCCCTGCGGCGCCACCTGAGCCCCCCAGCAACGCCGCCGAGGCCGATGTAACCAGCAGTTCAAATACCCATCCCAATTCAAGCCCTACAACGGTAGCACTGCCGTTAAACGAGCCACCACCGAAAATTTCAGCGCCCAAAACTGCCGCCCTGCCACTAAAAATAATCATGGGGATGGTGTTGATCGGCGTGATTATTCTGGCTGCTTTTTATTGGCTGTACACACCTAAATCAGCCGCCCCAAACACGGCAACACAGCGGCCTGCACCAGTTGCACCGGCTCCTACAGACACTGCCGAAACAGCCGGCAAGAAGTTACCCTGGCAAATTATTACCCATTATTTACCCGCCGAAGCCAACGCCCATCACACCACGCCAAGCCCAGACAGCAAACGTGCCGCCTATTTGCGCGATACGGAAATAGCAGGTGGTGCCCACCAAAGCGATTTAATGATTCGCGATACAACCGGTACGGATTGGCTGTTAGCGCGCAGCAATAGTGCCTGGGTAGATTTAGCCTGGTCCCCCAGTGGGCGCGCTCTGGCAGCACTGGAGATCTACCGCGCCGACGGTTTATTAAAAGACCCGGATTTTTATCAATCGCCGCAGTATTTATACAATATTCATTTATTTACTTTGGATTTAAAGGGCCAACACCTGCTGGAAAAAAACCTGTTAAGCCAATGGCAAGGCAAAGTGAATTCTATTACCTGGTGGGATGAAAATACCCTTGAATTCGTCGCCACTATGGGGGCCAATCTTACTAAAGAGCGCTATCGCTACAGCATTACCGACCAAACCCTCACCAGCCTTGCGCCATTGCCGACGGGGTTTCAACCACTGATTAGCCGCGTGCGCGATAAAACCACGGCACTGATTAGTCGCTTGCAGGATAAAACCCAAGTGGAATTTTTAGATGAACAACAAAACCTATTAGGCAAACAATTAATAGCGGCCAGTATTAAAGATCTCAGCTGGGCGGCGGATGGCGGCGGTGTTTATGGCCTAGAAACCCAGCAAAATTCAATTTATTTTTTACCCATTCAAGGCAGTGGATATTCCGCCCCCCTGCCCGCACCACTGCATAATATGCCGCCCGGCGGGCTTGGCAATTTAAAAATCAACGGCGACGGCAAATCGATTTTTGTAAGTACCAGCAGCCAAGACGTACAGTTGTATCAACACAATCCTCAAGGCCTCAGCCTCCTGGCGGATGTGCATAATTTAATTCACAGCAGCGTAGTCTACTCACCTGCCGGTGATGGCGTTATTTACGCAACCCATCAAAATAATCAGGCGCAGATTTGGCTATTAAAAAATGGTAACACCGAGGCGCTGTATAAAACCGATGGACCGATTCAGACTATTCTGTGGCCAGGGGCGGATTATCTCCTGGTAAAAGCTAACAATAAAATCGCTCGGTATCAGCTGGATAAACACAGCTGGAGTGTATTGCTAGAGGACGCACAGGATTTAACACCGCTGGCCTATCAGGCCGACACGCAGGCACTTATTGCCGTTAAGAACATTAATGACGTACGCAATATTTGGCGCATTAATTTAGAGACCCACCAATACAAACAACTGACCTTTGGCGAAGTTGGCACAGCGCGCCACTGGAACGAGCGCATATTGTTTCAATACGCCAACCAAGCGGGTTTGTGGCAATTAAACACACAAGAGCCTAATCATAAAGCAATGGGCGACCAGCTGCCCCAACACAGCCAATTATTAGGTGCTACCGGCGAGCAAGTCTATTTTGTCACGGGCGGCCCCTGCCATGAATCTGATATCCAGCAGTTCGATTTAATCCACAATACAGTAACAACCTACCTGAAACGCCGAGATAATAATGTGCGCAGCATGGATTTTTCAGCTCAACAGGGCAGCCTACAGATTCCGTGCACCACCAACTCCTATATAAGCTATGAGATTCGTGCAGCGGATTAATACTGTTTACAGTCTATATCCGCTGAAGTACTTCTGCTCATAGTGTTTCTATTAACCCGGTGGCAATTAGTGCCAGGTTAATAAAAATAGTCGCCACCCCATATTTAATCTGTGGCTCCTGAACGCAATTCAAACGCAACTATTCAGCAGGCATTCCTGCTCTCTCCGCTCGGGTGGCAAATTGAGAAGGATTTAGCCAACCCGCCTAATCGATGCGCGGTGCAGCAGTGATGAATACAGGTTATTTCAGACCGTTAACAAGAGGGACCTTTTTGACGAGCCTACACGGATGCATTCACGGCGTGTCTGCAATAACCTGTATTCATCACTGCGGATTCGCAGCCCCCAATAACTCGCCTGGTATTTTCTAATTTGCTGGAGAATAACGTCCAATACCAATAAAAAGCTGCTGAATAGCTACATTCAAACAACCCATTAACAGCTTGTTAAATACAAATCGGCCTGGCTGTATTGGCGCTGGCGCCGCCAGCACCTAAATCTCCCTTTTGGCCTACCCACTACCTCAGCATTACCCACTTAAAACCTTTCTGTGACTATCAGCACGCACACATATACAGCTCTCTAAAGCATTGCTAAAAATAGCATCAGCAGCGGCGCAACTGCTACGCAGATAGTACACATACACACCCATACCTGGCGGACAGGATTTTAATCATTTTCGATTAAACGATAGATCACGCGCAAAATACAAAAAGATTACTCGCACGCTAGCCACGGAGGTTTTATGCATTAGTTGCACACTTCAACAAACCATTATGCCTTCTGTTATACCCCCAATCTCAACTCGACATTGCTAAGAATTGAGATTGGACTTGCACGTTCATTCCCCAGCCAACAGACCCAATTACCTGTTATTTAAGGCCAAGCAAAAGAAAAACCGCTTAGCACGCCAACAGCGGATGCACTCAAGCTGCGCGCGAAATAACACTATTGATCAGGTTCAGCCCACAGGCATAGGTAAATCCATAGTTTCAACCACACTGCACTTCAAATCGATTCCACTGCGCGAGCCACACTATATGATTAAAGCCAAATATTATTTAACCCTTCTAGGGGCAAC
>DAOQGS010000365.1:0-4204 GCA_035338675.1 Cellvibrionaceae bacterium | reverse complement strand
TACCACCACAACCCTTTATGACGCAGCCTACCGCAGCCGTTTGGGGGCCGAGAAATTCATGTTGGATGGCCGCCACACTGGCACTGGCGGCGGCAACCACGTCACCCTCGGCGGGCCGACCCCTGCGGATAGCCCCCTGCTGCGGCGCCCCGATGTGCTGCAAAGCCTAATCACCTTTTGGCAGCACCATCCCAGCTTGTCTTATCTCTTCTCGGGGATGTTTATCGGCCCCACCTCCCAGGCGCCGAGGGTTGATGAAGGTCGCGATGAAATGCTCTATGAGCTGGAGGTGGCCTTTGCGCAAATCCCCAAAGGTGAGGTGCCACAGCCCTGGTTGGTGGATCGTCTATTGCGCAATCTGTTAATCGACATCACCGGCAATACTCACCGGGCGGAGTTTTGTATCGACAAACTCTATGCCCCGGGCTTAAGTTCTGGCCGGCAGGGTATTTTGGAGTTTCGCGGCTTTGAGATGCCCCCTCACGAGCGCATGGCCCTAGTGCAAACGCTGTTATTGCGCTGCCTGTTTATGCGCTTCTGGCAAAAGCCCTATCACAAGCCCTTGGTGCGCTGGGGCACCGAGCTGCACGATCGCTTTATGCTGCCGCATTTTATTTGGTCGGATATGAAAGAGGTGGTGCGGGATTTAAACGAGCAGGGTTTTGCCTTTGATCTAGCTTGGCTGCTGCCCTTTGAAGAATTCCGCTTTCCCCATTATGGCCGCGTGCAGGTGGACAACATCAGCCTGGAACTGCGCTGGGCCATCGAGCCCTGGCACGTGTTGGGCGAAGAAATCGGCAGCTTCGGCACGGCCCGCTATGTGGATTCCTCGGTGGAGCGGGTGCAGGTGCGCCTGACCGGCCTTACCGACAGCCGCTACTCACTGGTGTGTAACGGCCGCCATGTACCCTTGCAAGCCACCGGCACCCACGGTGAATTTGTGGCGGGGGTGCGGTATAGAGCCTGGCAGCCGCCCTCGGCCCTGCACCCCACCATAGGCGTGCATGCACCCTTGGTATTTGATGTGGTGGATCTGTGGAATAGCCGCTCCATCGGTGGCTGCGTGTACCACGTTAGCCATCCCGGCGGCCGCAGCTACGATACCTTCCCGGTCAATGCCTTCGAGGCGGAATCCCGCCGGGGTAACCGCTTCTTAACCGTTGGCCACACCCAGGGGCCATTTTCGCCCAGGCCCCATTTGGATGGTGTGCGGCAGTTTTTCCCTGTGGTGGGCAACAAACCCATGGCGGCGCCTTTGGTGGAGGTTAACCCAGAATATCCCCACACCTTGGATTTGCGCCGCACCACCCGCTAAGCCAAAAACCGCAGGGAATGCGGTAAAAAAAAGCCCGCTGTTGATTCGGCGGGCTTTTTTGTTGGCGGTATTTGTGGCTGCGCTGAGTAAGTAAAAACAGGCTTAAAAGCCTAGTTTTACCAGCTTTTATAGGGTAAGAATTTACCGTTTAAGGTCAACACAACTCTGTCGCCTTTGGGATTTTCCTCTTTGGCTACGTCCATAGAAAAGTCGATGGCGCTCATGATGCCATCGCCAAATTTTTCCTGAATAACCTGTTTGAGCGTCTCCCCATAGACGCCGACAATTTCATAGAGGCGGTAAATAAGCGGGTCAGTCGGCACCGCTTGCGCCCATACCTTGGTGGGAAAGGCCATGAGCGCCTCGCTAATATCGGCGCCCAAATCCAAATACTCCGCAATGGCGAGGGCTTTATCCTTGGGGGCTGAATTCATCCCCAGGCACACCGACGCCAACCACACCTCCGATACCCCTATAGCTTTGCCCATTGCTTCCCAGCTGGCGCCCTTGGTCAGTTTAGCCTGCAGTATGTGGCGGGTCATGGTCTCTTTGTCTATGGCGGCTAACATGCAATTTCCTCAGGTCGATTAATAATAGGAGCCTAAGCCCCGAGTGAGTGGATAATTTTGCAGGATTAATGCCATGGACGAGTGCGCATTATTTTTGCGCTACTGAGAAACCGTTATGCCTAAAGACTGCATTAGGTTTGACTGCATTTTTTAGCTTAAACCCAAGTAACAGGAAATAAATAATGGCTAATTTCTCAGGCAAGGAGGGTAAATTTAGGCGGTGATGCTAATCGGTTAGCGCAGAGCGAAAAGACAGTTTTTTATCAATGAATTTTTAACTATTCAGTACGCCTTATTGCCCTCTTAAGCGCGGGCGGCAAATTAAGGCGGATTTAGCCAAGTGGCAGAATCGATACGCGGTGCAGCAGGGATGAATACAGGTTATTTCAAAGCGTCAAAACGAGGAACCTTGTTGGCGAGCCTAGACGGATGTATTCACGGCGTGTCTGAAATAACCTGTATTTATCACTGCGGGGGAGTGCTGAGGGCTAACAGCGCCAAAACATTCGCCTGGTGATTTCTGTTCGGCACGGGAATCACATCCAGCTCCAACAAAATGGCGCTGAATAGGTACGAATTTTTTACGGTTGTTTGCCTTTAATTGCTAAATCCCATTACTCTGCCAAAAGAGTAATGTTGTGCCTTACTCTTTGTTAAACCCGCAAGGAAACTCACTAAAGAACTTGGATAAGATGCCTAAAAATTGGGATTTAACCAGGAACAAACGCCAGGAAAACAATCGCAAAATGCCGTGTAATTATTAAAGCCTACTGAGCCGATGCGCCCGCGCAGGCGCCCTCAACCTTCACACCTTTCTGGCGCAATTGCATAAGGCTTGCGCAGTCGGCTGTGGTGTTGCCCACTTCAAGGCGCTCTAAATTCTGCAGGGCCAAGACCGGTTTAAAAGAGTCGATAGGATTATTGTTAAGCCGCAGCACCAGTAGGTGCGGAAAAAACTCCAGCCCTTTTAATGAGTGAATAGAGCGCTCGGCGCAGTTAAGTTCAGTCAGTTGTTCGGCTTTCCTGATCTTTTGATCAAAAATATGCTCGTTAACGCAGGCGCTTAAGTGTTTGTCCGCAAGATTAAACCCGCTTAATAAGGGCGCGCTATTTAACCGATTGCCGTTAAAGGTGATTGGGTAATTTTGGCAGGCGCCGAGCACCAAGCACAGGCTAATACTCATAATCCAAGGGGTAAAGGAATGCTTTTTTAAGGGGCGGCGGATCATAAGATGACTCGTGAATGGGCAGGTGGGAATTGTACCTGGCCTGTCCTGGGCATTAGAACCCGGCGCCAGTAAATATAAGCGCTGTCTGATAGGGCTAAATCGTCCACACTTTGATGGTGTGCTTGCACATGTGAAGCGCTTTGGCTGTTGCAAATGCGGCTATACCGGGCACAATGGCGCAAGCCCCGTAAAACGTCAGCTAACTTTCGGAGAATGCCGCTATGAAACTCGTGTCAGTGTTTTTACTCAGCCTGTGTTTGGTTGCCTGTGCAACCAATGATCCCTACACCGGTGAGCGCAAAACCAGTAATACCACTAAGGGCGCAGGTATTGGCGCCGCGGTGGGTGCACTGCTCGGGGCGGCCACCAGCAGTAAACAGGATCGCCGCAAGGGCGCCCTGCGCGGTGCGGCGGTTGGCGGCATCATAGGTGCTGGCACCGGCCACTACATGGATAAGCAGGAAAAGGTATTGCGTGAGCGCTTGGAGGGCACCGGGGTGCGCGTACAGCGCAATGGTAAAAACATCAAGCTCATCATGCCCGGCAATATCACCTTTGCCACCGGTAGCGCGCAGATTCGCCAGGACTTTTTTGAAGTGCTCGATTCCGTAGTGGATGTGTTAAAAGAATTTAAAGATACCCGCATCCGCATCTCCGGCCACACAGATTCCGTCGGCAGCGATGCAATGAACCAGCGTTTAAGTGAGGAGCGCGCCGATAGCGTGAAATACTTTTTATTGGATCAACACGTGCCCGCAGGCCGCATCAACGCCTACGGCTACGGCGAGCGTTACCCAGTTGCTGACAACGGCACCGAGGCAGGTCGCGGTCAAAACCGCCGCGTTGAACTTGAGTTAGAGCCCCTGGAAAACTAGTTAGGAAAATTAAATAGCATTTAGCCTATTGCCGCGCCAGAGTGCTGCAATAGGCCCCCCCTTAAGCTTTCTGATCAGCCCTGCGCCGCCTCAGCTTGAGCGCCAATCCTGCCATCATCAATACCTCAAATCCATCTACTGCACCTGCCAGGGTCGGTGTGGCGGGGGCTTCTTCAATAATTAAATCCAATTGTGTCTGGGCTTTTAAGGCGGGTG
>DAOQGS010000364.1:0-4208 GCA_035338675.1 Cellvibrionaceae bacterium | reverse complement strand
CTAGGTTAATCGCTTCGGTTTGATTTAGTAATTTTGCAGCCTCGGGAATATTGGGGGTCAGCAGATGGGCGAGGGGGATCAGGCGCTCTTGATAAACCTTCAGGCTGGGCTCGCCGCTTAGATCTCCGCCGGTGGAGGCCTTAAGTACCGGGTCAATGACAATCGGCACCTGCGGGTGATCGGCACTGAAGGCTTCTAGGGCATCGGCCACGGTATTGGCCATGGCCCCATCCCCCAACATGCCAAGTTTAATGGCCGCGATAGGGGCGCCCGCTACAACAGCCTGCCACTGGGAATTAAATAGCGCAGGGGAGAGCACATTGGCCTGATAAAACTCTTGGCTATTTTGCGCCGTGACGGCGGTGATCACACTGGCGCCGAAGACGCCGAACACCCCAAAGGTTTTTAAATCCGCCTGAATACCGGCACCGCCAGAGCAATCGCTGCCCGCGATGGTGACGACTAAACGGCTGGGAGGGGAAGAGGGCATCGGCTTTACCAAATAAATTCGGAGCGCGACGCAATAACAGACGGGCAGAAAACCTGTAATAATGCGCCTCGTTCCCTACGCCGGTATTATCCGGATCAGGTTTGCGGGTTTTTCTCAGCCGTATCTAAACAGCACCCCGACAAGACCTGGCCAGTCTAGAGGCTAAGCCCAGCTAGGTAAAGCACACAAATGTTGGCCCAAGAGAAGTTGTGAGTTTTGCCCACTAGCCCAGGCCGCTTTCACAACCCCGATGTAAATCTATACTGAAGTTTTTACGAGCTGTGCACTTATGAGGCTGTCCGCCGATCATTTACAGGCCCAAGGGTTTACCTACTACCGCGCTCCGCAAGTGGCCGCTGCGGGGAGAACCTTTGACGCCGTGGCGACGCCTGGCAGTGCCTATGAAGTGCGTGACTCGACCAGTGCCCCCGGCGCCAAGGCCAGCTACTCGCCGCCGCTGACTGCCCCTATTCGCTCAGGTGCTGGCGTTTTCCAAGCGGTGGCGGAGTTTGCGCCTGCTCGGCCGGTGATTGATATCTATGTTTGAAATTAATATTTCCTCTTAAAAAGCCCCGTCCCTGTCGCTAAGTGCACTGCTAAAAACCCTATAACTTACCCAGCAAAAACAGCAGCAGGGCCTTTTGCGCGTGCAGGCGGTTTTCCGCTTCATCCCAGACCACGGAATACTGGCTGTCCTCAAATAATTCAGCACTCACCTCTTCGCCGCGGTGGGCGGGCAGGCAGTGCATAAAGAGGGCATCAGCTGCAGCCACTTTTAAATGGGCGTGGCTTACCTGGTAATTGGCGAACTTAGCCGCGCGCTCGGCCTGCTCGGCCTCTTGGCCCATACTGGCCCACACGTCGGTGGCAATCCAGTGGGCGCCTTTAGCGGCTTCTATGGGGTCGCGCACCAGGGTTACGCGGTCGGCGTTCCTGGCAACCAGCGCGGCATCCGGCTCAAAGCCTTCCGGGCAGGCGATGGTGAGCTGGAAGTCACACAGGCGCGAGGCATTAATGTAGGAGTGGCACATGTTGTTGCCATCGCCAATCCAAGCCACTTTTTTACCCTGGGGGCTGCCGCGGTGTTCAACGAAGGTTTGAATATCCGCTAATAACTGGCAGGGGTGGAAGGAGTCGGTGAGGGCGTTAATCACCGGCACCTGAGAATAGGCGGCAAAACGCTCGATGATGTCGTGACCGAAGGTGCGAATCATGATGATGTCCACCATGCGGGAAATGACCCGGGCGGAATCCTCGATGGGCTCGCCGCGCCCGAGCTGGGTGTCCTTGGGGGATAAAAATAGTGCGGCACCGCCCAGTTGGGTCATGCCCGCCTCAAAGGAAATGCGGGTGCGGGTGGAGGATTTTTCAAAAATCATCCCCAGCACGCGGTTTTTTAACGTCTCGATGATTTCGCCCTGGCGATGGCGCCTTTTCAGCTCAATCGCCTGCGCGATAATAAAGCGCAGTTCGTCGGCGGAGATATCGTTGAGGGTTAAAAAGTGTCGAGCGGCCATAGCGAGTTCCTAAAACCCTTGAATGAGGGAGACAACCGCTTGCACCAGGGCATCGGCTTGTTCGTCGGTGAGAATAAAAGGCGGCAATAAGCGCACGGTGTTGCCAGCGGTGACGTTGATCAGAACACCCTTTTGCTTGCCAACCTCCACCAGGGCACCGCAGTCTTCGCTCAGCTCGATGCCGATAAGCAGGCCTTGGCCGCGCACTTCTTTTACTTTGGGTGAACCCGCTAATGCCTCTTGCAGGGAGCCTTTGATGCGCTCGCCTAAATAGGTGACGCGGCTGAGCATGGCGCTATCCAAACTGTTGACCACCGCAAGGGCGGTGCTACAGGCCAGGGGATTGCCGCCAAACGTGGTGCCGTGGTTGCCCGCTTGGAATACTTCGGCAGCGGCGCCCCTAGCGAGGCATGCGCCGATAGGAACGCCGTTGCCCAGGCCCTTGGCGGTAGTAACCACATCGGGCAAAAAGCCATAGTGTTGGTAGGCGAAGTAGGTCCCGGTGCGGCCGTTGCCGGTTTGGATTTCATCCAGGATCAACAGCCAGCCTTTTGCATCACAGAGGGCGCGCAATTTAGGCAGGAACTCGGCGCTGGGCACCCTGATGCCGCCTTCGCCTTGTACCGGTTCGAGCATCACCGCCACAGTATTAGCGGTGGCAGCCGCTTCAATGGCGGCTAGGTCGTTGTAGGGCACATGGCTGAAGCCCTCGACCAAGGGGTAAAAACCTTTTTGAATCTTGTTATTGCCGGACGCTGACAGGGTCGCAAGGGTGCGGCCATGAAAACTGTTTTGGGTAGTGATGATATGGGGCTGTTCGATGCCTTTGTCATTGCCGTACTTGCGGGCAATTTTGATGGCGGCCTCGTTGGCTTCAGCGCCGGAATTGGAGAAGAAGGCTTTATCCATACCGGAGATAGCCACCAACTTAGCGCCCAGCTCCTGCTGGCTGGGGATGTTGTAGAGGTTGGAGGTGTGCAGCAGCTTCTGCGCTTGCTCCACAATCGCCTGGGTGACCGCAGGGTAGTTATAACCCAAACCGCAAACGGCAATACCGGAGATACCGTCCAAATAACGGCGGCCTTCGCTATCCCAGACATAGGGGCCTTCGCCCTTAACAAGAGTGGTGCTGCGGTTGCCGTAGGTGTTCATGAGGGTCATACCTGTGATCTCGGATAGAGAACCTAGAAGCCTCAGTCAAACCCACCGCCTAGTTCGTACTTGTGCGCATTAACGCCCCCGCGAAAGACTCAACTGATGTTTCCAGGTTTAAAAGCCCAAAAACAAAACAGGCAGCGATCGCTGCCTGCAAAGGGCATTCTAAAAATAATATTTTGCCTTTGACAACCCCTTTATTGGCTAGAGGTTGATTAAAACCAAGAAGTCCTGCACAAGGGGTACCGCCGGGCTCCCCATTGACAGTAAAATGCCGCAATACCCGAGAGTTTCACTGGGTTATCGCTTTCTTAATTTAATCCACGCTTTCTTAATTTCATCCACATAGGTACCGCTATGGACATTATCGAAACCATCAAAGAGCAAATCGCGCAAAACCCCGTCATTCTTTATATGAAAGGCTCCCCCGATGCCCCCCAGTGCGGTTTTTCCCAGCGCGCCTCCCAAGCCGTGATGGCCTGTGGCAAGCGCTTCGCGTTTGTGGACGTGCTCTCCAACCCTGAGATTCGCGCTAATTTACCCGCCTACGCCAACTGGCCCACCTTCCCACAACTCTGGGTGGCCGGTGAATTGGTCGGTGGTTGCGACATCATCACGGAGTTGCATGCCAAGGGCGAGTTAAAAGCGCTGATCGATAGTGCTGTATCTGAATAAGCCCTAGAGTTTTTTTGTTCCCCTCCCGCTAAGGCCTGGTTACACTGAACGCTCGTAGCCAAGCCTTTGTTTTTTATGACCACCCGCCTTCTTCAATGCATCTTTTCACCTAAGAGCGCACCGCACGGGTTGGTGCTATGAGCCTGCATATTCCCGGTTACCGCATCATCCGCACCCTTGGCAAGGGCGGTATGGCGACTGTATATCTGGCCGTACAGGACATTTTCGAGCGGCAGGTTGCCCTTAAAGTGATGGCCCAGGGGCTCACCGATGACCCGGCCTTCGGCAAGCGGTTTTTCCGCGAAGCCCGCATAGTCTCCCAGCTGGTGCACCCCAACATAGTGACCGTATTCGATGTGGGTGTACACGAG
>DAOQGS010000363.1:0-4214 GCA_035338675.1 Cellvibrionaceae bacterium | reverse complement strand
GGGCAGCGAAGGCTAAATAGATCAGGACGATCTATTTAGCCGCCGGGTTAATAGTAACAACGGGAGCTTATATGGCAATTCTTACCTTGAGTGCAGAGGCACCCTTATTGGCCAGATGGGCCGCCGATGCCATTTTATTTTTGCATATTGCAGGCGGTGGCCTGGGGATTCTGGCGGGTAGCATAGTATTGCTGCTGCCCAAGGGCGGGCGCCCGCACCGTATTGTTGGCACCGTATTTTTTATTGCCATGGGGGTGGCATTTGGTATTGGCGCCTGTGTTGCGCCCTTTTTAGATACGGGCCAGCGGCCAAATTTTATTGCCGGTGTATTTGCATTTTATTTACTGGTGAGCGCTTGGCTGACGATTAAATACAGCCACGTAAATTTAGCGCTGCACAGTGTGGGTATTGTGATTGCGTTGAGCACAGCTCTAGCGGGCGGTGTTTTTATCTATCTGGCTAACAATAACGCCACCGGCACCATTGATGGCGCGCCGCCGCAGTCTTTTTATGTGTTTTTAATTTTAGGCGCGGCGGCCACTATGGATGATTTTATGGTTCTCTTGCGCCGCACTAGCTCCTGCCAGGCACGTTTAGCACGGCATTTGTGGCGGATGTGTGCAGCGGTATTTTTTGCCTCAGGCTCACTTTTCCTCGGCCAGCCCCAGGTATTTCCTGACTATTTGCGCGGCTCACCAGTGCTTTTTATGCCGGTCTTATTGCCGCTGTTGGTTATGGTGTTTTGGTTGCTGCGTATTTCGCTAAGGCTGTGGCGTGCGCGCACCGCAGCGATTGTGCCTGCGAAGCCCTAACCTAAGTTTGTTCTAAATTGGCCATAACGCCTGTTTTACCGCTCCACCTTTCAACGTCACCCAAGAGGATCTGCTATGAAAAATTTAATTGCCATTATTGTAATTGCCGCGAGTTTTGTTTCCGGTGTCTGTAGGGCAGAACTTAAACCCGGCGCTACGGAATTAAACTCTGTCGAAAAACGCCTTGATCTTCTGATCAAACAAAATCAAAGCCTGATTGCGGAAAATAGCGCCCTAAAAGAGCGCTGCGATAAACCTAAAACAAAAGAAGAAGTATTTGCTGCCTGTATGCAAGCGGCCAAAGGGGGTAACAGTGCTATGGCGGCTGAATCCATTGGCATCCGCTGTGAGCAACTGTTAAAAAATTAATTTAGCGATTCAATAGCGGTTTGGTTTATTTGAGGGATTTGTTTAACGAGACTGCTAGCCAGTTGCGGCAGCGTAAGCCGGGTTTGTCCCACAACCGGCTTACGTTGCGCGGCAGAATCAATGTTACCTGGGCGATTTCACACCGAATAAAGTGCTGTAATCCTTAACTTGGTGATATGTCCACCGGCCACTTCTGCGGCCTCCTCCTCAGGCAATTTTCTTAAGTTCACGATTACTTGCCATTTCTGTAGCCTGGATTACGCTTCGCTCCATCCAGGCTACCCAGATAGCACTACTTCAAATGTGCGCCCCTGTTCCTTAACTTAATGAGATTGTTGGCCAGACCACTCCACCCTCTGGGCCGCCCTAAACCGCCTTGAGTATGAAATAATCCCGGCCTTTTAGCGCGAGCTGAGGTAGCCGTGATCAGAGCGATTGTGTTGTTGGGGGACGGGCGGATTAAGCATGGGGGGCAGGAGCTGGTGGCCTATTGGCAGGCCCATGGGGATAGTTTTATCTGGTTGGATATGCAGGGTGAGACGGCTGAGGATGAGAGCCAGATGCTGCGCGAGCTTAATTGCCACCCCCTGGCCATTGAGGATGTACAGCGTTTTCGCCACCCGCCCAAGACGGAAACCTTTGCCCAGCATACGCTGGTGCTCTATCGCGGTATCACGCAATTTAATGATGATCTCACTATTGAGCAGCAGACTATCGCGTTGTTTGCCATGGAGCGGGGGCTGATTAGTGTGCATGCCAAGCCCTCCACCGCCATTGATTTTTGGTGGGATGAGGTGGTGCCAGCGGGGCTTTTGCGCAGCCCCGGTTTTTTGGCCTGCCGCATCATGCATTATTCGGTGGGCCGGTATGTGGATAAGGTGCTGGAGTTTGAGCCGCGCCTGACGGAGCTGGAGGATTCCATGCAGGATCACCCCAGCGACGATGTGATGAAAGAGTTAATTGCTTATAAATCCCGCCTGCGCAAGCTGAAGCGAATTTTTAGCTATCATGAAAAGCTGGTCAGCAATCTATTGAAAAACACACCGATTAAATTGGTGGAAGAGGAGGGCGAGATTGAGCACGCCTTGCAAGACTTGTATGAGCGCTGTGAGCGGCTGACCAGCCTTACCACCATGTATTTTGATTTGTGTGGCGATTTAATTGAGGGTTATCTGTCGATTTCGTCCCACAATCTTAATAAAACCATGCAGTTTTTAACGGTGATTACCGCCATTTTAGGCCCTTTAACCATTGTGGTGGGGGTGTACGGTATGAACTTTGACGTGATGCCGGAATTACATTGGCGCTTTGGTTATGCCTTTGTGTGGGGCTTGATGTTGTCCATTGTTGGGTTTTCGTTTTGGTTTTTTCGCCGTCGTCGATGGCTGTAAATGCACTTTTATACTTGCTGAGCCGGAATAATCTATGCCGCGTAAATTTATTAAACGCTGGTTGCCTGATGCAGACACGCTGCGTAAAACGCCAGGCCTTAAATCCTTAGGCCATGTGTTGGATGATCCGCATTTATTTCATTTAAGTCGTCGCTCGGTGGCGGTGGCATTTTTAGTGGGTTTATTTTTTTGTTATATCCCAACCCCTGGCCAGGCTTTTTTAGCGGCCTTTGGCGCATTGGTATTGCGCGGCAATTTGCCCATTGCGGTTGCGCTGGTGTGGGTGAGCAACCCCTTTACCCTGCCGTTTTTTGTGTTAAGTGCCTATGGAGCGGGGGCGTTTGTGTTGGGTGGTGGCGCCATCGAATTGCCGGAGTCCATTACCTGGGCGTGGTTTAAAACTATTTGGCAGCCTTTTTTATTGGGCAGTGTCATTATGGGGCTTGTGGCTGGTTTGGCGGGCTATGGGGCGATTAATCTCATCTGGCGCGTTAGCGTGGCGCGGCGTTGGGTGCGGCGTATGCGTGAGCGGGCGCAATAAGTCTGTGCGGCCAGAATAAATTATCAACAACAAAAAAGACTAGAGGGTAATTATGGATATGCTTTGGTATGTGGTGGGCGGTTTGGCGCTGTGGCTGCTGGCAGGGGTGCGCATTGTCGAGCAGCAATCGGTGGTAATTGTGCAATTTTTGGGGCGTTATTCCTGCACATTGGAAGCAGGCATTAATTGGATTTTTGTGCCGTTTCAATTAAACGCAGGCAGGCTTTCCCTCAAAATTGAATCGGTGCCCGCAACCGTGGAGGTAAAAACCTCCGATAATATGTTTGTGTCTTTGCCGGTGAATTTAATGATTCAGGTGGAGCCGCAAAATGCTAAAGATGCTTTTTATAAATTGCAAAAACCCCACGAGCAGGTGCGCGCTTGGGTGCTTAACACGGTGCGCTCCATTGCGGCGGGCATGACCTTAGAAGAAATGTTTAACGATCGCGAGCGGGTGGTCAATGAAGTGCGCGCGCTGTTAACCGCAAAATTATCCGAATTTGGTTATCGCCTGGAAGGTGTATTAATCGATCAGCCCATGGTGTCGGCGGAGGTGCAGTCTTCGTTTAACCGCGTGGTGGCCGCCACGCGGGAAAAAGAAGCGGCGTTGCAAGAAGGCGAGGCGATTAAAATCCGCATAGTAAAACAGGCGGAAGCGGAAGCGGATGCCCAGCGCGAGCGCGCTAAAGGCTTGGCGGATTCGCGGCGAATTTTAGCCGTGGGTTTGCAAGAGTCCTTAAATGGCTTTGCAAAAATTCCGCAAAATACCGCCTTAGCCCTATTAATTGAAACCAACCGCATCGATGCACTGCGGGAGGCATCCAAACACGGCAATTTAATTTTGATGGATTTGGGTAAGGCTGACGGTGCGCAGAAGGCGTTAATTCCACTGCTGAAGGGCTTAAAAAATGCGGATGCGCCAGTGGCATCCAGTGCGGATGAGAGCAATTAATAGATAAAAATACCGGCATAAAAAAGCCCCGCGAGGGGCTTTTTAGCGTGGTTTTTTAGCGTCCGTAGCGGGCGGTAAGCTGCGCTTTACCCAGGCTATTGGCCAAAATGTTGTAGCCCACAAAAGCGGCGGTGGCGTCCAATGGCAGG
>DAOQGS010000362.1:0-4234 GCA_035338675.1 Cellvibrionaceae bacterium | reverse complement strand
GTTACGAGTCCACCGATATTGGATAGCGTAGTGTTCCAATTAGATATTAGGAGGTTTTTAAGTGTTGAGCATCACTGCTCAATCTATACCTTAGCGGAAATTTTTATTAAATCGGTGCCCAAAAGCGGTTTACTGATTTGTTTTTCGTCACTGCGCTAAAGCTTGCGAAAACGCACAGAATATAATGGGTTACGGCTTTTTTAAATGCGTAGGCGCTCGCTGGCAAGGTAGTATTTCAACAAGCTGCTAGACGTGGTTTCCTTGCCACCACTATCAACACGGCACTAAATCCCGCACTATTATTAACATAGTGCACTACATTAAGTTGGAACGTCGCTTACTTTATTGATCATTGCCCGAGCCGCTTGCTGAAATACTACCTTGCTACCTCCTGCGGTGCTAAAGTTGGGCTAGACCTCCCCGTAAAATACTCATTTATTAGGTGTAAAATACGCTTTTTAGCCAAATATTAGTTGTTAGAGTGCCCCGCCTGTGTGTTCAAAAGGCTGCTAGGAATTTTCTGGTAAGTGGTATTCTCTAAACCTCTGGAAGTTTTTTGCCAGTTCTGGCATTGAAAGTGGCAGTAATCATAGGGTCTTTAAATTTCTCGCAGAATAATAAACTTCTAGGCGTAGGCGTAAAACGAGTCAAACAATAAAAAACCAAGAGGAGAGCCCCTTGGTTTAAAAAATGCAACCTCAAATTAAGCGGCTTGCAAGAATGCGGGTGCGGGTAAGGTTACCACTAATTCAAAAGGAATTTTAACTCCAGTGCCAATTTGCGCAGGCCCCGAGGCTTGAGTATCGGCTAAATTCAACGAGATTGCGCCACCATGCTCCAATAAAAATTGCATGGCAGCATCCATGCCGACCCCTCTACCTGATATATCACTCACTTGGTCTTTGGTGGAAATGCCCGACACAAAAATTAATTGAGCAATTTCCTGATATGTTGGCTTTTCACCTTCTTTCCAGCGACCGGTTTCCACACCTTTTTGGAATAACTTATCGACATTAATACCTTGACCATCGTCACGTACATGGATATCCAGATGCCCGTCTACGGCTTCCGCTGATATGCTAATTGTCCCACGTTCTGCTTTGCCTTTTTGCACGCGGTCCGCAGGTGATTCTATGCCGTGATCCACTGAATTGCGCAAAATGTGCGCAAAAACATTGGTTAATAATTCATTGGAACTGGTTTTTATACGCACGTTTTCTGCATCAATTTTTACTAGGGGCCGCTCTTTATCGAGCTGTGTGGCAATTGAACCTAAGGAATCAACTATATCGGCCAGCACTTCATCTAGAGTATTCGACTGTGCTTTTTCTAACATGCTTAGAACCGGTGCGAAATATTGCGCTTTGCCGACAGCAGGAAAATCCTGTGCGACCTTGTCGATACAGGTTTGAATAGTCTGCATCGCTTTGCTATCCGCCCAAAAGCCGTTCTGATCTCGTGCTCCGGTAGTGCCATCGCCGCGCCCCAATACGGTGTAAAAAACTCGCTCATATTCCGCTAATATGGTGTCAACCGATGCTAGGTCCGCCAGCAATTTTTCTTGCTCCCATGGGGTTTCGTCAACGGCGTTTTTAAGAGTGCTATAAACCGTCTCTACTTCGTGCACAATATCGCTAAAGTATCCAAAAGCGAACGTACGGCAGTTGCCTTTAATGGTATGCATATTACGGAAGAGTAGCGCTACAACACTTTCGCTGTAAGCTGCTGTTGCATGAATATGTTTGCGATTTTCGGCAATAAAGGTTTTGGTCGATTCTGCAAATGCCAAGAATTTTTTGGCAGGAACATTTAGTAGCTGACTGATAATATCCAGCTCGCGTTTTTTGCTTTTTGCTTCAGCTTCCATTTGTTTTAATTGAGTAACATCGCGCACGGATACCATTAATTTGGCGATAATATCGTCGGCGACTATAGGGCTCCAGTCGAGGGATAGATGTTTAGTGTTGCCATCAATATCCGCTTGGTATTCCTTAAGCAGCAGGTGAGAGTTGAAGTCAAAACTCATTTCACCTTCGCCAATTATTGAACCAATGGCCTCTTTAATTTGGTCAAAAGTATCGCCACCAAGCTGGGCATTTCCAAATAACAAATCCATCACGTTGCGCCCAGCGATCTCTTTGGTTTCATATATTTCCTCCAAAAATAGGGAGTATTCTTGATGGATATTGCCGCTAGCCTCAATGGTAAACAAACCCTGGCGCATATTGCTCAACATAGCTTGAATATCGTTATTTTTCTCTCGCAATTCGCTGGTGCGCTCGGCCACACGAATTTCCAGTATACGGTTTTGCTCTTCAACAAGACGGCGTTTCTTGCGTTGCGACAATACGAACTGCACAACAATCCCAAGGCCTATCAAAACATAGATGGTATAGGCCCACCAGGTTTTCCAGGGCGGTGGCAATTGCCGGATAGCGATTGCTCTGCCAGTTTCATTCCAGACTCCATCATTGTTGCTAGCCCTCACCCTGAAGGTGTAATTACCTGCACTAATATTGGTATAAAGCGCCGTGCGTTGATTGCCCACTTCCCGCCACTTATCGTCGAATCCTTCTAATTTATACGCATACTGATTTTTATCCGGGTCGCGGAAATTTAGCGCAGAAAATCCAAACGAAAACATGGTTTTCTTATAATCGAAGGTAAGTTCGCGGGTTTGATTAATCACCTGGCTCAATAACCCATCAGAGTCATTAACTGCCACGGGTTTGGTGAATAGCCGAAAATCGGTTACTACCACTGGCGGTACCTTTTGATTGGAGGCTAATTTCTTGATATCAAAAAAGCGTAAGCCATTCTTACCACCAAAGACCATTTCGCCTCGGCTAGTTGCAATTGCAGCGCCGGTAGCGAACCCACCAATTTGCTCGCCGTTATAGCGGCGATAATTCTTAACAATCTTTGTGTCAGGATTAAACATCACTACGCCATTGTTGGTTCCAAGCCATAAATTATTGGCATCATCCTCAATAATACTGCGAATACCATTATCAACAAATCCGTCCTTGGTGTTGTATACAGAAAAGCCATCGTTTTGTTCATTGTACAGATGAAGCCCACCATCTGTGCCAAACCACAGCCTGCCCTTTTTATCTTCGTAAATAGATAAAACCGAATTATTAACTAAAGCCGCAGGATTATTTGCATCGGCTTTATATTGCTTAAATGTCTCTTTTTCTCGATCCATCAGGTTTAACCCACTGGCCGTACCTACCCAAAAACGCCCTTTGGAATCCTCCATCATGGTCCATACCAGTTTATTGGATAGAGTAGTCGGGTCAGAAACGACTTGAGTGTAATTGGTAAATATCTTGGTTTTTTTGTCGTATTTACTTAAGCCGCCCAAATGTGTGGCAATCCATAAGGTTTTTTGTTTATCTTCATAAATATGCCAAACGCTACCATCGTTAAGACTGGTTGAGGTTTTTTGGCCATTACCAGCTAAGGTTGGATCGAAGGGTATTTGATCAAAACGGTCGGTCGTTGGGTTGTAGTGTTGCAATCCCCCGGCCCAGGTACCAAACCAAATATCGTTATCAGAATCGACATGGCCGGAAATAATCGCAGTGGAATTAACGCGCGAGTCGGCACCGCCGGTTTTTTTGTAATGGGTTAAGGTATCGTCTTTGCGGTTGAATTTTGTAATACCACCGGAGCCGATCCAAATATTGCCGTCGTGATCTTCCACCACTGCCTCTACGGTATCGCCCATAAGGCCAGCTTTAGGGTCGGCGTCGCTGGTATAGACTGTAATTGCGGCGGTAGATCGATCATGAAAATTGACCCCCGAAGGATAGGTGCCCACCCATAAATCCCCACTATTATCCTCGTAGATACGACGAATCGAGTTTGAGCTGATGGCGCCTAACCGACCTTCGACATGCTGAAAGCTGTAAAAGCGATCTTTTTCATAATCATATACACACAAGCCGCCTTCATCTGTCCCTATCCATAAAATTCCTTGGCTATCCATAAACACATCACGAGTTATTTTGCCGCTATAACTATAGCGATCCGCTGGATCGTTCAGATACCGCTTAAATTGTTCAGTTTGCGGATTAAAACGGAAAACACCATGTTGTACAGCCAACCACAATTGGCCCTCACGGTCCACTTGGATACGCCAAACTGCGTTATCAGTTTGCGAGCCAGGATTTTTGGGGTCTGGGATATAGGTGCTGACTTTTTTGGTAGCCCAGTCTAACCGCGACAG
>DAOQGS010000361.1:0-4254 GCA_035338675.1 Cellvibrionaceae bacterium | reverse complement strand
AAAATTAATGATGTGCAATGGAGCGGAATGTATGCCCTATTTATCCAATATCCGGCGTTGGATTGTTTCTGCTGTAGGCGGTGCGTTGTATGTGTATGCCTTTGTAGGCTGGGCAAGCCCAGAGGGCGGGCATATCGTAGCCGGGCAGGGTGTTATAGCGCAGGCAGAAAAAGAAACCCGCATCCAGCAAGCCAGTGACCGCTTAAGTATTGACTGGAAAGGTTTTGATATAAATAGCGATGAGCGGGTGCAGTTTATTCAGCCCAATAGTTCCTCCATCGCGTTTAACCGCATTTTAAGCAATAAAGGCTCGTTAATTCAGGGGCGTATAGATGCCAATGGGCAGGTGGTATTAATAAACCCCCATGGGCTTATTTTTACCGAAGGTGCTAGCGTCAATGCAGGTGGATTAATCGCCTCCGCCCTGCAGATGAGCGACCAAGATTACTTAAACGGTAGCTTTACGTTAAATGCCTTAGAGGGCAGCGAAGGCCGGGTTATTAATTCCGGCCTGTTAAATGCCGCCACAGGCGGCACTATCAGCTTGCTGGGCCAAAGCGTGGAGAATAAAGGCCTGATTAGCGCCCAGTTGGGCAGTGTTAATTTAGCCGCTGGTAAGGAAGCGGTTTTAACCTTTGGGCCGAATGGATTGGTGGGTGTACGGGTAACCCAGGCGGTGCTGCAAAAAGAGTTGGGTGTGGATGCCGCCATTGTGAATAGCGGGGAGATCAATGCCGAAGGCGGTAAGGTTCTAATTACGGCCAGCACCAGCAAAGATATATTTAGCAAAGCTGTGAATGTAGGGGAGTTATCGCCTGCCAAAAGTGCCGTGGTGAACGATGATGGCAGTTTTACCTTGAGGACTGGTGCGGATATAAAAAATACCGGGGCAATAAATGTAGGTGCAGACGCTAAAGCCGGTGAAGTCGTACTGACTGGGGAAAACATTTCTAACCAAGGTAGTATCAATGCCGACAGCCAAACCACCCATGCAGGCAGTGTTGAAATCACTGCAAAAAATATTAACGAAACAAAAGACAATGGCACAGTAACCGCCGTTGCGCACAACAGTGGCAAAGGCGGGGATATTAAATTACTAGGCGACAAAGTCGGTTTGTTGGATAACGCCAACATAGATGTCTCGGGTACAAATGGTGGCGGGCAGATTTTAGTGGGCGGTGATAAAACGGGCACCAATCCATTTATTCAAAATGCACAGTTTGTATATGTTGATGAAGGGGCACATATAAAATCCAATGCAATAGAGCGTGGTGATGGCGGTAGGCTGATTGCCTTTGCCGCAGACTCAGCCACTCTATTGGGGCAACTAGAAGCTAAAGGTGGGCATTTAATTGGCAATGGTGGATTTATAGAAACGTCGGGTTTGTATGGATTAGTTTTGTATGGCAGTCCAACAATCACAGCAGCAAATGGCCTTGCAGGTGAATGGTTAATTGATCCATTTGACTTATCCATAAGTGATGCCTCAACTCGACGAGTTAGTACTGACACTCAAACTTTTTATACCTCTAGCGGCACTGGAGCTAGGGTTTTCTGGGATGCTCTTGAAAATGTGCTTTCAGCAAATGGCGCTATTGTGACTATTAGAACTGGAGGTGCAACTACTTCTGAGCCTGGCAATATTACTTTTGATTACACCGGCAACAACCCCAGTTTTAATTTCGTCTTTGATAACGTCGGTAATATCACCTCTACGCTAAAACTCAATGCCGATGGCGATATAAAATTCTCCGATAAAATTAGCGGCTTAACGGCCTCGGTCACTAATAATAATCGCCTCAATCTAGACTTCACCGCAGGTGGCGACATAGATTTAAACAAAGTGGCTATTTCAACCAATGGTGGCTATTTCACCGCCGCCGCCAATGGCACCCAAAAGTTATCCAGTAACCCGGATGTGTTTGCCGCCGGTGATTTTAAAGCGGTTGATGCCAGCATTAGCACCTATGGCGCATTCGGTGGCGGTGATATTCGCATAACCACCAAGGGCAAAGCGGATTTAGGGGCCATGGATTTTAGCTATTATTACGATAATGGTAATACGCATAAATTGACCCAGGTAGGTTCGATTAATGTCACCGCAGGCGGGGATATTATTCTCAATAAAAATTTTGATTTTAATAATTCAGGCGGTTATGCGCCGGACGGCACCGCCAATAATGTTACTGACACGACAGCACTTACCTTGAGTGCGGATGGCTCCATTACCTTAAATGGTGTCATAGCCGATAAAGAATATGGCGACGGGCGCGATGCGTTAGGAATTAATGTAGAGGCTGACCATAATAAAGACGGTATAGGCAGCGTCACGATTAACCAACCCATTTATACGGCGGGTGGTTCTATCGTGGTTTCCGGTGCGGGTATTATTCAAAACGCGCTGATTAATACCGACCGCGCCAATGAGCGCATAGTGGTTGAGCAAGCCAACGGCAAAAATGGCAACGCTACCCGCTCAGAGGGCGGCAATGTTACGTTCAGCAGCGATACTGATGTGACGTTAAATGCCATCACCACGGATTCATTTTGTACGCTGGGCACCTGCACCGGTAATTGGATGGTGCAAAGCCGCACGGCGGGTACAAAAATTAATATTGCCCAAGCGGATAACACCCATTTAACCATCCACGGCACTACGGATTTCACTATTAATGGTGGCACGATTAATTTAGGCAATAGGGATAATATTTTTGGCACTCAAGGTGGCAGTGTTGAGGCGCAGGCAGGTAATGCGGTTTCTAAAACCCTTACGCTCGGTACAGTTGGCAATACCACAGTAAGCGGATTGGGTTTATTGCTGGGGGCTGCCGATATTAATGGTACGGCACGGTTGACGGCCACCAGCCCAACGGCCTCGGTTAATGCTATTACGCAGGCACCGAATACGTCCTTAACCGTTACCGGCAGCACAGAATTAACGGCTAACACCATTGCCCTCGAAAACAACGGCAATGACTTTTCCATTATTAATTCCCTCGATGCGGCAACCTCTGTCCGCGTGTTTGATAGTGCTAATGACCTGGTGTTAAACACGCTTAAAACACCGAATTTAACGCTCAATACCCTGGGCGATGCTCACTTTAACGGCACTATCATTACCAACGATAAATCAGTCTCGATTACACAAAATGGCGCTGGAGCGGTTGCGCTTGCGGATAGCCTCACTCAAGCGGGTACTGGCGCCGTAACATTTAATGGCACTGTGTTAAGTGCAGGGTTTAAATTGTTAAGCAATCAAAATGCAGCCTGGGATTTAGCCGCAAAAACCTTAGTGTGGGATAGCAAGACGTTTGGTTTTGAGGGGTTTACGCGCCTTATCGGTGGTGCAGGTGTGGACACGGTGCGGTTATCGACGAGTGTTAATGCCATTGATTTAGACAATCAATCATCCACCGGTTTTGTGTTATCGAATATGGAAGTGATTAAAGCCACGGCGGCAAACGCAAGCCTCAAAGGGTTTAAAGCCAATTCCCAATGGACAATTACCGGGGATAAAAAAGGCACTATTGTCGGCGGTGGCCAAACCACCGCATTTGAAGGCTTTAATGAATTAATAAGCTCGGATGACGCTTCAAATACCGACCTATTTACGTTTAATAGCGCGGGCGCCATTGGCAAAATTACCGGCCAAAACGCTGATGTGGTTAATTTGTTTCCGGGCACAGATGGCGCCGGGGTCGATTATGACTGGGCCGTTACGGCTAACACCCTGAATGGTAGTACCACGGCTTCGGCCCAGGTAAAACGCAGCGGTCAAAGTACGGATGTTATTGCAGCGCTTACCGGTGTGGGCACTATCAACAGTAGTGATGGCAAGGATACGGTTACTGCGTCAGCGACCTATGCAGGCACTATTGATTTAAAAGCGGGCGTTAATGCGTTAACCACCGATTCTGCGCGTCTTTTGTTTTCCAGCCGCCCTTTAAATATGAATGGGTTTGTGGGGGTTAATGACCTTAACGCCAAAACCCAGGCTGCAACCTTAACGGCAAGTACCGATGATGTCAGTGCTATCCTCGCCTGGGCCGTTAACCCAGCGGAGGATGCGCTTAAAGGCCCGTTAAGTGGCTCAATTACCTATGCTCAAAGCGGGCAAGCAGATCAAACCCTGAGCTTTAAAGGTTTTGCTACCTTAACCGGCGGCGCCAATAACGATTATTTCACGTTAAATAATGTCGCGTTAAATACAGGCACATTTACCGGTGGGCAGATTAATGCCGGTACACCTGCCAG
>DAOQGS010000360.1:0-4256 GCA_035338675.1 Cellvibrionaceae bacterium | reverse complement strand
GCTATGGGCAGGGCCAGGTGGAGCGGCTGCCGGACAGCAACTTCAACAAGCTGGATCTAAACGGCCTGGTCAGCCAAGGCTTTGGCAGCGGCCGCTGGCGCCAGGTGTTGCAGCTGACAGGGCGCGCCCAGGCCAGCGATGTGAGCCTGCCGAGTATTGAGGCCATGGCGCTCTCGGGTGCCTACGGCGTGCGCGGTTATGAAGCGGGGCTGTTTAACGCCGAGCAGGCGGCGCTTATAAGCCTGGAGTGGCGTTTGCCGAATTTAGTCACGGGCGCCAATTGGCGGTTGGAGCCCTACCTGCTGGCGGAGGCGGCTCTCGGCCGCGACCTCAGCTACCAAGGCCGCAGCCGCAGCGCTCATTTAGATGATGTGGGGCTGGGGCTTAGTGCCAGCCTGGGGCGGCATCTGCGCCTGAACTTGCTTGCGGTGGCGGGCCTGGGTGGCGCGCTGGATGGAGTACAACTTGATCATGAACAGCAGGTGCTGTGTGAATTGCGCTGGCAATAGGTACTTAGGCTCTAACTGGGCACTCCAGCTATTGCTGGCGGCGCTACTGTGGCTGAGTTTTAGCGCCGCTAAGCTTGCCGCCCTGCCCAGCGGGGCCGAAGTGGTGGCCGGGGAGGCTTCGATCAGCCAGCAGGGGCCGGTACTGCAGGTGGAGCAAAGCAGCCAGCGGGCCATTATCAATTATCAAGACTTCACTATAGCCGCCCAAGAGACGGTGAATTTTAATCAGCCCAACGCCCAGGCGGTGGTGTTAAACCGGGTGGTGGGCGGCAACCTGGCGGAAATTTACGGCCATATGAACGCCAACGGCCAGGTGTACCTCATCAACCCTAACGGCGTGTTGGTGGGCCAGGGGGCGCAGCTGAATGTGGGCGGTCTGCTGCTTACCACCTTGGATATAGCCCAGGAGGATTTTCTCGCCGGGCGGGATGCGCTGGCCGGGGCGAGCAGTGGCCGGGTGGAGAACCAGGGCGCCATTGACGCCAGCGGGCAGGTGATTTTGGTGGCGCCGGAGGTGATTAACGGCGGCAGCATCCGCGCCCCCCACGGGGAGGTGGCCCTGCAGGCGGCGAACCGGGCACTGCTGCAAACCCCTGGCAGCGGCATTCCTATTTTGGTGGATGAGGCCCAGGTGAGTGGCCAGGTCATCAATACAGGCCGCATTGAAGCGGTGGCGGTGCGGCTGGGCTCTGCGGGCGATTACGGCCCGGAGGCTAATCCTGCCATCAGTAACACCGGGGTGGTGCGGGCGGTGCGGGCCAGCGGCGCAGGCGGGGTTATAGAACTCTTAGCGCCGGGGGGCGAGATAGCCAACAGCGGCAGCCTGGATGCTAGCGCCAGCCATGGCGCTGGTGGCGCGGTGACCGCGCAGGCTGAGTACATAGCCAACAGCGGCCACGTCAGTGCCTCGGCGGCGGGTGGCGCCGGGGATGGCGGCGCCATTAACCTGCAGGCGAGCGATTCCCTGGCGCTCTTTGGTGCCAGCCAGTTGAGTGCCGATGGTGCAGGCAGCGGCAAGGGTGGCGAAGTGTTAGTGGTGGCGGAAAAAGACGCCTGGTTTACCACTACCGCCAGCATCAGCGCCCGCAGCGGTGAGATCAGCGGCGACGGCGGTTTTGTGGAGTTCTCCGGCCATCGCTCGGTAGATGTAAACGGCTGGGTGGATGTCAATGCGGTCAATGGCAAGGCGGGTATTTGGTATATAGACCCCACCGATATAGTCATTGCCAATCTGGATTCCGGCGGCTCGTTTACCGGCGGCAATCCCCATACCTGGGTGCTTTCCGGCCCCCCTGCCACCTCGCGCATCAATGTGGTGAGCATCAGGAATGCGCTGACCTCCGGGGATGTAATTATCAGTACGGCCTCCGGGGCGGCCAGTGTGGGCAATATCACCTGGAACGGCAACTTGGATGTCAACGGCCTGGGCACCATCCGCACCCTTAGCCTCACCGCTAACGGCACGGTGAGTTTCCAAAGCGGCAGTATTTGGGATTCCAACCTCGCCACTGCTACCGACGGCCTGAACATTAATGTCACGGCGGGCACCGGCATTACGGTTACCGACGGCGTGGGCATTAATTCCACCATCGGCAAGATTAATTTCATCGCCACCACGGGCGATGCCACCATCACGGGCCTCGGCTCCACCGCCAATGCGGCAGATGCGATCCAAGTGACGGCAAGCGCCGGGCGCATTGTGGATGGCGGGGATGTTTACTACGACACCACCGCCCTGGTGGGTAACGGCGGCGTGGTGCTGTCCGCCCGGGACGGCATTGATATAGAAACCAATGCCAACACCCTGAGCCTCCTCAGTTCCAATGGCAATGTATCGGTGGTCAACCTCGGTGCCGCCAGCGTCTCCCAGCTATCGGCGTTAACCACAAGTTATCTGGCGGCAAGTTCCATTCAAACCAATAACGCCACGGTATTTGGCGGTTCCAATGTGCAGCTTTACGCCACGGGCAATATTGTGTTGCCTTCCAACGGCTTAACCGTTACCGGCAATTTAACCCTGCAGGGCAACGACATAGTGGACCAAAACGCCTCCCGCACCCTCTCTGTAGGCGCCAACCACCTAACGGTTAACAGCTCTGCCGCAGGCGGTAATTCGATTTTTAACACCGCCGTTAACCAGCTGAGCGTGTCCAATGTATCCACCAACAGCCTGACCTTTAACGATGTAGACGCCCTTACCACAGTCTCAATAAGCCCCTTCTCCGGCACTACCACAATCAATTCGGGCGCTGGGACGGATTTGACAGTGGGGTCACAAATTGAGTTAAACGACGAAACGGGGGCCCTTACCTTTAACGCCGGTAAGAACTTGATTGTGAACGGTGCGGTGGCCGATAGCATTGGTGCCATCTCCAATAACAACGCCCTGAGCTTCACCGCCGCCAACAACATTATTTTTAACGCGGGCGCCCAGGCCAATGCGGGGGCGGGCAGCGTTGCCTTAAGCGTTACCAACGGCAATATCACCTTAGGTGGGCCAATTGCTGGCGCCACCATGACGGTGAGCGCCGCCGGTGCCGCAGGCGGCAATATCACCTCCAACGCCTCCATGGACCTCAACGGCTTTGGCGGTGTGCGCACCCTTAACCTTAATGCCAGCGGGGTGATTAGTTTTACCGGCGGCACCATCGCCGACTCCGACACCAGCAGCGCCAGCGACGGCCTCAACATCAATGCCACGGCGGGTACCGGCTTTAGCGTCTCCGGTAACACCCTGCTGTCGGCGGGGGCGGGCAAAATTAACATCACCGCCACCCTGGGCAATGCCTCGGTGACCGGTTTGAGTTCCAGCGCCAACGCGGCGGACGCCATACGGATAACCGCCAGTGGCGGCAGTATTATCGACGGTGGCGATAGCCGCACCGACATCAGCGCTACCAGTGGGGGTGCCATTCTCTCCGGCCAGTTTGGCATTACCGCCCTAGAAACCGATGTGAGTGTGTTAGATGCCCTGAGTGCGGCGGGGGATATCAGCCTGACCGAGGCGGGCGGGCTCAGCATCAGCCGCTTAAGCGCCCTGGATAGCAGCAGCCTAACGGCGGGCGGGGCGATCCTCACCACCAACAGCACAGTGTTTGGCGGCAACGACCTCAACCTGATCACCAGCAGTTACATCCAGGTGCCCCAGCTCGGCATCAGTATGCCGGACTTAGTCCTGCTGCAGGCGGCGGATGTGCGGGCGGAAAGCGCTGTGCGCACGGTAAGCCTTAGCGGCCAGCATGTGTTTGTGGATACCGCCAGCAGCGGCGGCAACTTGCAGATCAATTCCACCACCAACCTGCTCACCCTGAAAAACACCGGCAGCAATACCATTACCCTGAATGATACAGATGCGCTGTTACTCGCCTCGGTGCGGCCTCAGGGAGGCAGTACGGTGATCTCCTCCGGGGCAGGTTCAAACCTCACCCTCGCCAATGCGCCCATCGAGCTGGATGGCTCCAACGGCGTGTTAACCCTCAACGCCGGGGCGGATTTGATCATCAACCAAAGCGCCGAGGACACCATCGGCGCCGTGAACAACGCCACCACCATTAACCTTAACGCCACCAATAACGTCACCTTTACCTCAGGTGGCCGGGTAAACGCAGGCACCGGCACTGTTGCCATCAACGCCAGCGGCGGCAGTGTGGCCCTGGGCCGGGTCGATGCGGCGAGTACAACAGTCACAGCAGCCCCTTCATATTTTGCATCTGAATAAATAACAGGAATTTTACCATTTAATTTACT
>DAOQGS010000359.1:0-4261 GCA_035338675.1 Cellvibrionaceae bacterium | reverse complement strand
GTTCAACCTTTCCTTCCGCGACTACCCGAAAGCCCTGATCGTCAAAACACACCAGGTCGCCAATCTGTAGGGCCACTGGGGTGGTGAGTTTCAGGCCGTTGATGTAGGTGCCGTTGGCGGAGTTGAGGTCTTCTAAAAAAAAGCCTGTCGGTGTTTGGGTGATGCGGGCGTGCTGCCGGGATATGTGCAAGGAGTTGATGGGGATATCGCAGCTGGGTTCGCGCCCCACCAGCATGTCGTTCTCCAGCCTAAACCGTTTGCGGGAGCTTTCAGCGGCCAGCACCAAGACTTGAGTTTCAGCGGCAGTATCGTCAGTCATATTCGATCCGAAGGTTTGGAAGGCAGAACGGGGCGGGGGGCAAGCCTAACTGGCTTGCCGGGATTTGGCCAGATGCCCAGCCCAAAAACCTCAGCCTTAAGTCGCACTTTCCGGCTGAGGTTTTAGCGGCAAGGCTCAGCCTTGCCAGATTTCGCTAGGTTCAGCCCCGGGCGGATTCCCGCGCTATGGCGCGGTAGGCAATGTCCCGGCGCTTGGTGCAGCCGGGCCAGCTGATGGCATCTGCCAAACGGTAGGCGGCCTGTTGGGCTAGGGTGACGCTCTCGCCCAAGGCGGTGGCGCAAAGGACTCGGCCTCCGGCGGTAACAATTGCCTGGCCTTGTGCCGTGTCCTTTTGTTGGGTGCCGGCGTGAAAGACTTTGCCGGGTAGCGCGGCGGCCGCTTCCAGGCCTTCAATTACATCGCCTTTGGCATAGTCATTGGGGTAGCCGCCAGCGGCCAGTACCACGCCCACCGCTGGGCGCGGGTCCCATTGAGCGTCGGTTTGAGCAAGATTTCCGGCTAAGGCGGCTTGGCAAAGTGCCACCAGATCAGACTGCAGGCGCAGCATAATAGGTTGGGTTTCCGGGTCGCCAAATCGGCAGTTGTATTCGATCACCTTGGGGTTGCCCGCGCCGTCGATCATCAGGCCAGCATATAAAAAGCCGGTGTAGGCATTGCCCTCAAAGGCCATGCCGCGCAGGGTGGGCAGGATAATCTGCTCCATTACCCGCGCATGTACCTCCGGGGTAACTACGGGTGCCGGTGAATAGGCGCCCATACCGCCGGTGTTGGGGCCGGTATCGCCGTCGCCGATGCGCTTGTGGTCTTGGCTGGTGGCCATGGGCAGGGCGTGTACACCATCGGCCATGACGATAAAACTCGCCTCCTCGCCATCGAGGAATTCTTCAATTACCACTCGGCAGCCAGCATCGCCAAAAGCATTGCCGGATAACATATCGCGCACGGCGTCTTCGGCCTCGCTGAGGGTCATGGCCACAATCACGCCCTTGCCCGCCGCCAGGCCATCGGCCTTCACGACTATGGGGGCGCCTTGGCTGCGCAGGTAGGCCAGAGCAGGTTCTACTTCGCTGAAGTTTTGATAGGCGGCGGTGGGGATCTGGTGGCGGGCTAAGAAATCTTTGGTGAAGGCTTTGGAGCCTTCCAGCTGTGCGGCGCCCTTGCGGGGGCCAAAGCAGGCGAGGTTGCGCTCGGCAAAATAATCCACAATGCCTGCCACCAAAGGCGCTTCTGGCCCAACGATGGTGAGGGCGACGCCCTCACTCTGCACAAATTCGGCGAGGGCCGGGAAGTTTAAAGCGTCCAGGGCCAGGTTGCGCACCTTAGCTTCGGTGGCGGTGCCCGCATTGCCGGGGGCGACAAACACCTGGCTGACGGCAGGGTTTTGGGCGACCTTCCAGGCCAGGGCGTGTTCGCGGCCGCCGCTGCCGATAATGAGAATTTTCATAGGTTGCTCCTAGAGCGGCTGATCAATGGCGGAAGTGGCGCATACGGGTGAAAACCATGGCAATGCCGTGTTCATTGGCGGCGGCGATCACCTCGTCATCCCGCACGGAGCCGCCGGGTTGAATCACGGCCGCTATGCCTACGCTTGCGGCGTTGTCCAGGCCGTCCCGGAAAGGGAAGAAGGCGTCGGAAGCCATAACGGAACCGGCCACCTGCAAGCCTGCATGCTCGGCTTTGATGGCGGCGATACGGGCGGAGTTGACCCGGCTCATTTGGCCTGCGCCCACACCTATGGTGGTTTGATCCTTGGCATAAACGATGGCGTTGGACTTCACCATCTTGGCCACTTTCCAGGCGAATAACAGGTCGGCAATTTCAGTCGGGGTGGGTTTGCGGGTGGTGACCACTTCCAGATTGGCCTCGCTCACCAAGCCTAAATCCCGCTCTTGCACCAAGAGACCGCCGCTAACTCGTTTGAAGTCAAAACCGGCCAGGCCTGGCTGTTTCCAGTAGTTGCACTCCAGTAACCGCACATTCTTTTTGCTGCTGACGATGGCGCTGGCCTCCGGGGTGACACTGGGGGCGATGATCACCTCAACAAACTGGCGCTCGACTATGGCGCTGGCGGTGGCGCCATCCAACTCGCGGTTAAAGGCGATGATGCCGCCAAAGGCGGATTCGGGGTCCGTGGCATAGGCCTTGTTGTAGGCGCTCAACAGGTCGTCGGCCTCGGCCACACCGCAGGGGTTGGCGTGTTTGACGATGACGCAAGCTGGGCGGCTAAACAGCTTGACGGTTTCCAGGGCGGCGTCGGTATCGGCCACATTGTTGTAGGACAGCTCTTTGCCCTGTAACTGTTTGGCGGTGGCGATGCAGGCGTCTTGGGGGGATTTTTCCACATAAAACGCGGCGGTTTGGTGGGGGTTCTCGCCGTAGCGCATGTCTTGGGCTTTGATAAATTGGCTGTTAAAGGTGCGCGGGTAGCGGCTGCCTTCACTGCCCTCGGGCTGGGCAAGCTTAGTGCCCAGGTAATTGGCGATGGCGCCATCGTAGGCTGCAGTGTGTTCATAGGCCTGTACGGCCAGGTCAAAGCGGGTGGCAAGACCCAGCTTGCCCTGGTTGGCGGCAAGCTCATCAAGTACCTGGTCGTAGCTGCTGCTGTTAACCACTATAGCCACATGGGCATGGTTTTTAGCGGCGGCGCGCACCATGGTGGGCCCGCCTATGTCGATGTTTTCGATGGCGTCTTCCAAAGAGCAATCGGGTTTGGCCACCGTTTGCTCAAACGGGTAGAGGTTCACCACCACCATATCGATGGGCTTGATGCCGTGTTCGGTCATTACCGCGTCGTCCTGCCCGCGCCGCCCCAATATGCCGCCGTGTACTTTGGGGTGAAGGGTCTTTACGCGGCCGTCCATCATCTCGGGAAAGCCGGTGTACGAAGACACTTCAACCACAGGTATGCCCTGTTGCTTGAGTAGCTGGTAGGTGCCACCGGTGGAGAGCAGTTCAACACCCAGGCTGTGCAGGCGTTGGGCAAAAGCCACTATGCCGGTTTTATCCGATACGCTAATCAGCGCGCGTTTGACGGGAACTAGATTGGGGGACGACATGAGCGAGCAAAGTCCTCAGGAGAAAGTAGATTAAACAATAAAACCCGGCCTCACCTATCTGGGGGCCGGGCATAAGCCGCAGTGGTGCGGCGCGATAAAACTTAAATGGATAGCGCGATTAAAGCAGGCCGTATTGCTTGAGTTTTTTGCGCAGGGTGCCACGGTTGAGGCCGAGGATTTCGGCGGCGCGGGTTTGGTTGTGGCGGGTGTACTTCATGACCACTTCTAACAGGGGCGTTTCCACTTCAGAGAGCACCATTTCATAAACATTGGTGACGTCTTGGCCTTCTAAGTGCTGAAAGTAGTTGCTGACGGCGGTTTCAACGTAATCGCGCAGGGACTGGCCGCTGTTGGTATTGGCGGGGGTTGGGGCGATGGGCTTGATGCTGATTTCACGCGTGCGGTCAGTCAAGATGGGGTCGACGGTATTCATGCGGCTTGATCCTCTAATGGTTTAATGCGCCCAAACAGGGTTCGGGCTAATTGTTGTTGTTCTTGGGTCGATTGGACCTGATTAAATTGCCTGCGTAGTTCAGCGCTGCCTTCCGGGGAAAAGACCGCACCTAACGGGGATAGGGCTGCTAAATACCAAGCAAAGTGTTTGCGTGCGATGCGCACGCCAGCCTCCTGGCCATAGAGGGCATAGATACCCTCAAGGTGGTGTAAAACGGTGGTGAGTATCTCCTCCTGGGATGGGGCTCTGGGGCTTTGGGTGCCCTGTAAATAGTCGTTAATTTCACGAAAAATCCAGGGATTGCCCTGGGCGGCTCGCCCCACCATGACGCCCGCCGCGCCAGTTGCTGCCAGCACTGCTTGGGCTTGGGCGGCTCTGGTGATATCGCCATTGGCGATGACCGGGATGCGC